>SKXI01000432.1 GCA_007128515.1 Halococcaceae archaeon
AGATCGACAGCGCGCACACGACCAACCGGATCACCAGCCTGGTCCGGAAGGCCGCGCTCGGCCGACTCACGCTCCCCTGCGAGATCCGCGGGGCCGAACGCGCGCTGGTCGTGCTCGCCGGTCCCTCCGAGTACCTGAACCGGAAGGGGATCGAGCGCGGCCGGAAGTGGACCGAAGAACAGACCGGCAGCATGGAGGTCAGAGGCGGGGACTATCCGGTTTCGGACGCCGAGGAGGTCGCCGCCGTGGTGCTGCTCTCGGGCGTGACCGACGTCCCGCGGATCAAGGGCCTCCAGCAGGTCGCGATCGAGGCCCAGCACAACATCGAGGAGATCAGGGCCGAGAGCGAGGGGAAACTCGAAGCGCTCGTCGACGACGGAAGCGAGGAACTCGACCCCCTGTTCTAGACGTCCTAACCCGTTTTCATAGGGATCATCGTAGCCAACCGGAGATCTCGGTGACCGAGCAGCCGATCCCGTCTCTCGGTCCCGGAGTGGGAACGTCGTGACCTTCTACGATGATCCCTATCACACCGCTTAACCCCACCTCCCGAGTAGCCATGCCGATGCCTGCGCCCGAGGGAGCGAGGATCGACAGGGTGGTCGTCCCCTACGACGCCCGAGAGCCGTGTACGAGGCTTTCCCCCGTTCTCGGCCCGGACGAGCGCCGCGAGTTCGCGCGGGCGATGCTCGCGGACGTGCTGGCGGCGGTCCAGGCGGGCGGGTACGATCCCGAGGTGCTCGCGACTACACCACTCGACCTCGAGGTGGCGGTGACGGTCGACGACCGCCCGCTCACCCCCGCGGTGAACGATCGCCTGGTACCTGGAACCGCCGTCGTGATGGCCGACCTCGCGCTTGCCACCCCCGAGGCGCTCTCCCGGCTGTTCGAGACCCCCGGCGATGTCGTCCTCGCGCCGGGTCGCGGCGGCGGGACGAACGCGCTCGTCACCCGCCACCCGGAGTTCCGGGTCGACTACCACGGCGGTTCCTTCCTCAAACACCGTCGGATCGCCGAGGAGTGCGGTCTCTGCCGTTCGGTCGTCGACTCCCACCGGCTCGCGACCGACGTCGACGAGCCCGCGGACCTCGTCGAGGTGTTGATCCACGGGCCAGGAACGAGCGCGGAGTGGCTGGACGAGGTAGGTTTCGGCCTCGACGATCGGGGAGGGCGACTCGGACTCAGTCGGGACGGGGAGCTGGTGGGAGCCTCGCGGTGAGCGCCAGGCCCACGAGACCGACGCCCGCGAGCGCGAAGAACGCCTCGTCGAAGTAGCCTGCACCGCCGAGCGCGCCGATGGCGGCCGGGCCTATCGAGGCGAGCGTCATGTACGCCGTGCGGACGAGACCGAGGCCGCCGCCCTGGACGTCCGAGGGGAGCGCGGCGTTCACGTACGGGAAGGTGATGGCGGCGAAGTTGAGCAGCGAGGTGAGCGCGAGCGTCACGACGACGAGCGCGAGCGTATCCTCCGCGAACGGAAGCGTGGCGAGCGCGCCGATCGCGACGACGAATATCACGGCGAGGGTCCGGCGTGCGCCGAACCGGTCGCCGGCCGCACCCGCGATCGGCTGGAAGAACATCCCGAAACCGAACAGCAGCCCGAACAGCAGCGCTGCCTCGCTCCCGGAGAGCCCCTTCTCGACGACGAGATAGGTCGGGTAGAGCCCCGTCACCGCCTGCCAGAGCACGCTCGAGACGAACATGAGCGCCGTCGCGAGCAGCACTTCGCGTCGGAAGAAAGCAGCACCGATGCGCGAGACCATCGCCCGCGAGAGCGTCTCGACGTCGGGCGTCGGAGAGGTGCTCTTCGGGATCGTCATCCAGAGCGCGACGGTGAGCCCGAGGAAGAGCGGGATCGCGAAGCCGAAGCCGAGACGCCAGGTCGTGTACGTCGCGAGCAGGCCGGCGAACGCGGGCAAGAGCGCGTTGCCGGCGTTGCCCGCGCCGAGGGTGAGCCCGATCGCCGCGCCGTCGTTCTCGTCGTAGACGTCCGAGAGCACCGTGAGCCGGGTCGGGGAGTAGAGCGCCGTCCCGAAGCCGTAGAGGACGATGCCGCAGACGAAGACGGGGAAGGCGAGCGGGAGCGAGAGGAGGACGACCGCGAGGAACCCGAGCGCCGCGGCGAGCGTGAGGACGTTTCGCTCGCCGATCCGGTCTCCCAGCAGGCCGCCGGGGAACTGCCCGAGCGCGTAGACCGCGTAGAGGACGGTGACGAGCGCGCCGGCGCTCGCGAGGTCGAGCGAGAACGCCTCGGAGACGAACGGCAAGAGCGCGGGGAGGACGAGCCGGACGCCGAGGACGAGGAACCAGCCGCAGGCGATCACCACGAGGATCCGACCGCGGCCGTCACCGCGGAGGCCCGCGACCGTCCCGCGAACCGTCTCCCCGATCCCACGCAGCGTCATGCCGGGGGGAGGCCGAGAGTCACCCTCGGTCTTGCGATCGAGGAATCCCGGGCCGGAGGGGATACGCTTTTGCCCGCCGACGGACGACCCCGAGCCGTGATCCCCGGGGCCGCGGAGTACGGCGTCGACCTCGCTCTCCCCGAGCGGGCGATCCGGCGTGCGCTCTCGGTCACCCCGGAGGACGTCGAGCCAGCAGAGGAACTCACCGTCGCGCGGAACGTCTTCGTCCCGCTGACGACCGCCTGCCGGTACACCTGCACCTACTGCACGTACTTCGACCCGCCGGGGGAGGCGAGCCTGCTCTCGCCCGAAGAGGTACGGGGGATCTGCCGTCGGGGTGCCGAGGCGGGCTGTACGGAGGCGCTGTTCACGTTCGGCGACGATCCGGACGACCGGTACGAGGAGATACACCGTCAGCTCTCGGCGTGGGGCCACGACTCGATCCACTCGTACCTCCGCGAGGCGTGCGAGGTCGCACTCGATGAGGGCGTACTCCCGCACTCGAACCCCGGCGACCAGAGCCGCGAGCAGATGGCGCTCGTCGCGGACGTGAACGCGAGCATGGGCGTGATGCTCGAGACGACCGCCGACGTGGCGGCTCACGCCGGCCCGAGACGCAAGAGCCCGGGACAACGCCTCGCGACGATCCGAACGGCGGGCGAACTCGCGATGCCGTTCACGACGGGGATCCTCGTCGGGATCGGCGAGACGAGAGCGGACCGGGCCGAGAGCCTGGTCGCGATCCGGGAACTCCACGAACGGTACGGACATGTCCAGGAGGTGATCGTCCAGCCGGTGGTGGAGAACGAGCGCTGGCGGGGCGGGTCACCGGAGCTCGAGACGATCCGCGACGCCGTCGCGATGGCACGATACGTCCTCCCCGAGTCGGTCTCCGTGCAGGCGCCGCCGAACCTCGCCTCGGTAGCGGACCTCATCGACTGCGGGATCGACGACCTCGGCGGGGTCTCGCCGATCACCGACGACCACATCAACCCCGAGTACCGGTGGCCGGCGCTCCGGGAGCTCGAACGGCTGGCCGACGAGGCCGGCGTCCCCCTCCGCGAGCGGCTGCCGGTCTACGACCGGTTCGTCCCCGAAGAACTGGGGGGGACGGCAGCTGACGGCCGCTGGCTCCCCGAGCGGGTCGAGCGGGCGATCCGAGCCGAGGGCGAGGCGGGCGAGCGGTACCGTCGGGTGCTCGCGGGCGAGGGC
>SKXI01000320.1 GCA_007128515.1 Halococcaceae archaeon
AGACGCTCGACGCGCTCTCCGCTCTCGGGCGGATCGACGCTCCGTTGCAGGTGCTCTACGGAACGAGGGACAGAACGGTCGATGCGCGGCCGATCGCGGAGCAGGTGTGCCAGCGGGGAGGGGCGGTCGAGGAATACGACGCCGACCACTTCTTCGTCGGAAAGCGAGAGGAGATCGGCGGTCGTGTCGCGCGCTTTTTCGCACCCTGATCAGTCCATCGCCTTCACCCAGCCGGGAACGGAGGCCATCCCCGATTTCTCGGCCCAGCCGTTCTCCCGGAGGTACTCGGGGAGCCTCGTGAACTCGAAGCCGAACGTCTCCGATAGCGACCCGATCTCCGCACTGTAACCGACCTCGTTGAACCACTCGCACATCACGGTGAACTCCTCGCCGAAGGTGTCGTAGGCCTCCTCGATCGGGACGTGGTACGCCTCCACCTCGTGGCCCGTGACCTCGGAGAGCACCGCGGCGGTCTCCTCGAGGGTTCGCTCGTCGCCCGCGAGCTCGTAGCGCTCGCCGACGAACTCCTCTGGGTGCTCGAACGCCACCGTCGCCGCCCGCCCCACGTCGTCACTGTCGACCATCTGGAGCGAGACGCCCTCCTCGAGGGGGAGCGCGAGCGTCCCCTCGCCGACGTCCTCGGCGAACGCCTCGAGGTTCTGGAAGAAGAAGACGGGCTGGAGCACCGTCATCGGGAGTTCGAGGTTCTCCGCGTGCTGTTCGATCTCCCAGGCGGAGTCGAAGTGTGGGATACCGGTCTCCTCCTCGTGGCTGCCGACCCCGCTGAAGACGAACTGCTCTACGCCCTCCGCTTTCGCCGCCTCCGCGATGTTCTTTCCCTGGCGGACCTGTCGGTCGTAGCCCTCCGTCCAGAAGTTGGTGACCGCGAACACCCCGTCGACCCCGGAGACGGCCGGTCGGAGCGTCTCCAGGTCGTTCAGATCGCCCTCGACCATCTCCACCCCCCGCTCTTCGAGTTCGCGTGCCCGGTCGCCGGTCGCGTCGCGGGTCAGGCCGTACACCTCGAACCCGGTCTCGGAGGCCAGCAGGTGTTCTGCGACCGCCCCGCCCTGGTTGCCGGTCGCGCCGGTGACGAGGACGCTCTCTACGCCGGTCATACGCGCTCCCCTCCCGTTCTCGCGTTCTCCGTCGCCTGTACGGTCGGCTCTCGGCGTGGGTATCGAATCGATATCATCGCGTTACTTGATTCGGCCCGGAACCACATAACCGCTCGGCGGCAGGAGTGTAACGAGGTGGCATCGATGATACCGGGAGGGTACCCGTCACGGCTCGATCGACTCGAGTTTCCGGACGATCCGAGCGTAGACGTTCGGGGCGCAGTACCATCCCTCCTCGATCATCCGGTCGATGACCGTCCGAGCGTCGGCGACCCCGACCTCACCTTCGGTCGCCGCCAGGAGGACGACGTACGCGGTCCCCCGAGTCGGTATCCCCTCGATCGAGGCGACGGTGCGTCCGTGTGTCTCGTCCATCACCGCCGTTCCGTCGTGAGCGTAGGCGAGAGCGAGAACCGCGACGTCCGCTCCACTGAGGTTCGGATCACGTCGAAGCCGCTCGGTGGTGGACCCCTCGTCCGCTCCTACGACCTCGAACGATCCGTCGTCGACCGCCCGTTCGATCCGACGAGCGTCGGGATACCCCTCGCGGATTCCCGCTTCGACGACCTCCTCGTAGACCGGTTCCGGAACGACCCGCCGACCGTCGAGCACCCGGGCGAGCGTGAGTGCGTCGGCCTTCGCGAGGTAGATGAGCGGGGTCGCATCGAAGACCCACATTCACAGCGCCTCTAGGTCCTCCTCGACGTGGTCGCCCGAGACCCACGTCACGTCCCGTTCCTTCGCGAGTGCCGCGAACTCCCAGACCGAAAGCCCCGCCATCTCTGCCGCCCGGGCGAACGTGACCTCACCCGTCGAGAGCTTCGAGAGGGCACGCTCGCGACGCCAGCGATCCAGACCCTCGGTCAGGAGCTTTCGGACCGCGGTGCTCCGGTCTAAGTTCTCCGCCTCGAGGTACGCCTCCAGTTCGGACTCGAGGTCCTGGGGAACCCGCGTCGAGATCGTGCCCATACTGTTTGCATCGTGTGCTATGTATACAATCGTTTCGGTGACGATCGCGTCGGACTCCAATGGCAGGTCTAACAGGGACGATCGGGACGGAACGCCGCTCCCGAAATCGTTTTGCCCCTCCTTCGCAGACGCTTTCTATGCCGACTGACGCCACGGGCTACGACCCGACGCTCGGGAGGAAGTTCATTTTCGTCACCGGGGGCGTGATGAGTGGGCTCGGAAAGGGGATCACGGCCGCGAGCACCGGCCGCCTGCTCAAATCCGCCGGCTTCGACGTGACGGCGGTGAAGATCGACCCCTACCTGAACGTCGACGCGGGGACGATGAACCCGTACCAGCACGGGGAGGTCTACGTCCTCAAGGACGGTGGCGAGGTCGACCTCGACCTGGGCAACTACGAGCGGTTTCTCGACGAGGACATGACGTTCGATCACAACGTCACGACCGGCAAGCTCTACCGGCACGTCATCGAGAAGGAGCGGGCGGGCGACTACCTGGGCAAGACCGTCCAGATCATCCCCCACATCACCGACGACATCAAGCGGCGGGTGAGGGAGGCGGCCGAGGGAACGGACGTCTGCATCGTCGAGGTCGGGGGGACGGTGGGTGACATCGAGGGGATGCCGTATCTCGAAGCGCTGCGCCAGTTCGCCCACGAGGAGGACGACGAGGACATCCTGTTCACGCACGTCACGCTCGTCCCGTACTCGAAGAACGGCGAACAGAAGACGAAGCCGACCCAGCACTCGGTGAAGGAGCTGCGTTCGATCGGTCTCCAGCCGGACGTCGTGGTCGGGCGCTGTGAGACGTCCCTGGAGCCGGAGACGAAGGAGAAGATCGCGCTGTTCTGTGACGTTCCAACCGAGGCGGTGTTCTCGAATCCGGACGTCGAAGACGTCTACCACGTCCCACTGATGGTCGAGGAGGAGGGGCTGGCGGAGTACGTGATGGACGAACTCGCGCTCGCGGAGGAGGCGCTCCCCGGACCCGAGCGCGACGACGAGTGGCGACGGCTCGTCACCGCAGAGCGCACGGACGAGGTGGAGATCGCGCTCGTCGGGAAGTACGCGCTCGAGGACGCCTACATGTCGATCCACGAGGCGCTCAAACACGCCGGACTGGAGCGCGGCGTCGACGTGAACGTGCTCTGGGTCGACGCCGACGAGATGGCCGACGATCACGAGAAACGGCTCCGGCAGGCCGACGGCGTGGTCGTCCCCGGTGGGTTCGGCTCTCGCGGAACCGAGGGGAAGATCGAGTCGGTCCGCTACGCCCGGACGAACGACGTCCCCTTCCTCGGGCTCTGTCTCGGCTTCCAGCTCGCGGTCGTCGACTACGCACGGGACGTCCTGGGGCTCTCGGGGGCGAACTCCACGGAACTCGACCCGAAGACGCCACACCCCGTCATCGACATCCTTCCCGAGCAGTACGAGGTCGAGGAGATGGGCGGGACGATGCGACTCGGCGCACAGGAGACGGAGATCGAGGCCGACACCCTCGCCCACCGGGTGTACGGGGAGACCTCCTG
>SKXI01000228.1 GCA_007128515.1 Halococcaceae archaeon
ATCGCCGATCCGAACCTAGCGGTACAGGGCTACGCCAACGCGGCCAGGGAAGCCGGTGTCGAGGTACGGACGAAGACGGCCGTCACCGACCTCCTGGCGGAGGGCGGACGCGTGACGGGACTCGTCGCCGACGGCGAGCACGTCGACGCGGATCGGGTCGTCCTGGCCGCCGGGGCGTGGTCCCGGCAACTCGCGCTCGGTGTCGACCTCGACCTCCCGATCGCGCCGAGACGCCGCTCGATCGCCGTCGTCGATCCCGAAACCCCAGTCCCCGAAACGGATCCGCTCACGGCGGACCTCGATACGGGCGCGTACTTCATGCCCGAACGCGAGGGCGTCGCGTTCGTCGGCGGGCAGATCGGCGGGGATCCGGACGTCGATCCGGACCGGTACGACGATGGGATCGAGATGCTGTGGGCCGCGGAGGCCGTCGAGCGTGCGGGCGACCTCGCGACCTACTTCGGCCCCGACTCCCGTATCCGACGCGGCTGGTCGGGCCTCTACGCGGTCACGCCCGACAGTCACCCGATACTCGAAGAGAGCCTGCCCGGGCTGGTCGTCGCCGCCGGCTTCTCGGGACACGGCTTCATGCACGCGCCCGCGACGGGGAAGGTCGTCGCCGAACTCGTGACAGAAGGCGAGGCGTCTACCGTGGAGATCGGACCGCTCTCGAGCGACCGGTTCGGGGAGGCGATGCGAACGGAGCGGAACGTGGTGTGAGCGCTCGGTTCACGACACTGGACGATCCCTCTCGGAAGGTTTTACATAGGAGGATTCGGTACACAGCTCATGTCCGTTATCAGGAATCGGCGCGCGTTTTTGCGGGCAGCAGGCACGACGGCGACGGCCATCGGACTGGCCGGTTGTATCGGCGACCTCGAAGGCGAGGACGAGGGCGTCCGGATGGTGCTCAACCCGGCGGAGGGCGACGTCGACATGATGCGGCAGTACCAGCCGCTGTTCGACTACCTCGAGGACGAGGCGGACGTCGAGATCGACGCGACGGAGACCGACAGCTACACCGCGACCGTCGATGCGATCCGGAACGAACAGGCGGAGCTGGCCGACATCTCGCCGACAGGGGTGATCGCGGCCCCGGATCAGATGGACATCCTGGGGATCCGCGTCGCGTTCGGCGCCGATCGATACTTCGCTCTGATCGCGACGACGCCGGACAGCGGGGCCGAAGAGCTCACCGACGTCGAGGGAGGCGACGTCTCGTTGAGCGATGCGCTGTCGGTCAGCGGGAGCCTCTTCCCGCTGTTCATGCTGCAGGAGGCCGGCCTCGATGTCGGCGACGCGCCCGACGGCGATCCGGTCGATTTCAACACCCGACACTCCGACCACGCGACGGCCGTCGAGGAGATGAAACAGATGGAGGAGGTCGTCGCCGCCGGCGCCGGTGCGTTCGTGTTGGCGCCGTACATTCCCGAAGACGAGTTGTCCGATCAGTTCACGGAGATCTCGGCGGAGTATCCCGACAACACCGGCACCGAGGACGAGGAGCTCCGGCTGCTCGCCGAGTCGGACCCGATCCCGCGCGCTCCGATCGTCGCGCGCGCGGGCTGGGACGATCCCGTAAAGGAGGACGTCGAGGAGGCGTTGCTCGAAGCGACGGAGGAGGACCTCATCGACGAGGACGAGGACGATGACCACCAGCTGTGGTTCACGGGACTCGAGCCCGGATCGATCGACGACTACGACCCCATCGTCGAGGTGATGGACGCGCTCGACCTCGAGTTCGCGGACCTCGCCGACGAGTAGAGAGCTATGGCATACATAGAGGTCGACGGTCTGAGCAAGCGATTCGGACGGACACAGGCGCTGGACGACGTCTCGTTCGAGATCAAGCAGGGCGAGTTCGCGATCGTGCTCGGCGCGTCCGGATCCGGGAAGTCGACGTTGCTCCGGTGTATGAACGGGTTGACCGAAGCGACCGAGGGGGAGATACGCGTCGATGGGGAGCGGATCACCGAACCACACCCCGACATCGCGATGATCTTCCAGCAGCACAACATCATCGGACAGATGAGCGCGTACTCGAACGCGCTCACGGGTTCCCTCCAGCGCAATGGCGTCCTCGAGAGCGTCCTGCAGCTGAACGACGAGGCGGACAAGATCCTGGCGCTCGACGCGCTCGAGACGGTCGGGCTGCTCGACGAGGCGCGCCAGCGGGTCCGCCGGATGAGCGGCGGCCAGCAACAGCGCGTCGGCATCGCCCGCGCGCTCGTCCAGCAGCCGGAGATCCTGCTCGCGGACGAACCGGTCGCGAGCCTCGATCCCGGTAGCTCACAGCAGGTGATGGGCTACCTGCTTACGGCCAGCAAGGAGCGGGGCCTGACGACGCTCGTGAGCCTCCACCAGGTGAACCTCGCCCGCCAGTTCGGCCAGCGGTTCATCGGGCTGAAGGACGGACGGGTCGTCTTCGACGGCTACTCGGAGGACTTCGACCTCGCGGTCGTCGACGACCTGTACGACACCGCGGACACCGACATGATGGAGACGGACGCCGGACCGGTGGCCGACGGTGCGGACGGGGACGGTGGAACCGCCGCGTCTGGCGGCAGCGAGGTGGCGTCGGACGAGGTGAAGCCGCAGTGAGCCTGGAGACGGCGTCGACCCGCGTCCGAGAGCGCTACGACGACATCCGCAGAGCACGACGGTATCGCGCCGTCTTCTTCGGCGTCCTGGTGCTGATCGTCATGTTCTTCTTCTACCAGGCGCTGGTGATGGTGAACTTCACGCTCGCGCAGTTCGTCCGGTACGGCCCCCAGTTCCTCGGCGCGCTGAACGAGTACTTCCCGATAACGACGATGGCCGGCGTTCCGATGCTCGACGTCGGACAGTACGTCGACTTCATCGTCGAACGGAACCTCTTCTTCCAGGCCGGCATCACGCTCGCGATCGGGCTCGCGGGCACGATCCTCGGCTTCCCGTTCGCGCTGCTGTTCGGCGTGCTCGGGTCCGGACGGGTGACGCCGTTCCCGTTCAACTTCCTCTTCCGCGGGATCATGTCCTCGATCCGGGCGATCCCGGCGCTGGTCTGGGCGCTGATCTACGTCCCGCTGGGCGGGGTCACGCCGTTCACGGCGACGATGGCGGTCGCGACGGACACGATCGGGAACCTCGGCCGGCTCTACACGGACGAACTCGAGGAGATCGAGGACGGGCCGATCGAGGCGATGGAGACCACCGGCGCCAACCGGGTCCAGGTGATCGTCTTCGGGATGCTCTCGCAGGTGCACACGCCCTTCATCGCGTGGACGCTGTACATCTTCGAGATCAACGTCCGCATCGCGGTCGCACTGGGGATCATCGGCGGGGGCGGGATCGGCCACGTGCTCGCAGTGCAACAGCGGCTGTTCGAGTACACGAACATGATGGCGACGATCCTCGTCATCCTCGTACTGATCATCTCCGTCGAGATGTTCAGCCAGCGGGTGCGCTCGCACATCCGCGCCGACGAGGAGCCGATGGGGGTCGTCGAGCTCCTCAAGGGGTTCCCGAGGCGAATGGCCGAAGCGTTCGCGAAGTGAGTTACCGGAGCCCCGGTCGACTCCGAGGCCGCCCGGACCCGTGACCACCGGTTCACGCTCTCGGGAGGGTCATATC
>SKXI01000470.1 GCA_007128515.1 Halococcaceae archaeon
ACCCTCCTCGATCAGCGGATCGACCACCTCGGCGCAGGCGGCGTCGATCCCGACCAGCAGGACCTCGATCCGTTCTCCGGTCATCGGTCGTCACCCCCGTCGGCACAGGTCGGCCGGGCGACGGGTGACTCCCTCGCCATCTCCTCGGTCGTCTTCCTCGCGATACGCTCGGTCGCCGGCATTGATAGGACTGTCATCAGTGTGTACAGTTCGACGAGACGGTCTTTCCCGTCTCGGTGTTCGTCGTAGTAGCGGTCGATCACCGTCCGGTCGATCCCGGGGAGGGCACTCGCGTTGTCCGCGTAGCGCTCGATCGCCTCCCGATAGAAGTCGTGTGACCGGAGCAGCTCCCTGTCGTCGAGCCACGGCCCGTTCGTCATGTACGGTTTCGGTGGCTGCTCCTCGTGGACGTACTTTCGCCACGCGGCGACGAGGCTCCGCGCGACGTACTCGGCGGGGAACCGCCAGGTCAGCGGGACGCCGGTGTGGGGGTGTTCTATCGCCGCGAGCTCCGGGTCGAGTCGCTCGACCGCCCGGTTGATCAGGTTCCTCCGGTGGCGGTACTCGATCGGCATCGAGAGCGCGAGGTCGATCAGCCGGTCGTCGAGGAACGGCGTTCGGTATCGGGTGATACGCGAGAGTCCGTGCTGGAAGAGCAGGTCGTCGTCGTTCGACAGCGGATAGAGGTTGCCGAAGTAGACCATCTCCTCGACCGAATCGTAGCTCACCCCGTGGTTGATCACCCGGCCGTCCTCCCAGTAGACGTTCTCCTCGAGCACGGAGCGGAGGTCCGTCGGGAGCTCCGGCTCGCAGTAGGCGCCCTCGACGAGCCAGTCGATGTACTCCGGGATCGTCCGGATCGGCTTCTCGATCGGGAGGGTGAGCGTGCCGATCGGCCCAAGCGAGAGGGTCCGCTCCGGCAGCGGGAACCGCTTGAACAGCGTGTCGGCGTAGAGCCCCGAGAGCAGGCCGTCGACCTCCCCCCTGATCTCGTCTTCCATCCCCGTGGTGTACGGCTGGGTGAACCAGCCGGTGCAGCTCGAGAGGTGGCGGTTGCGTTCGAGCGACCCCGCCCTGTACTCGCTGCCACGGGGGAGCGGGACGAACCGGGCACCCACGACGTCGGCAGCGCGTTTCGCGGCGCGCGCCTCCCGGTTCGTCCAGTCGGTCATGTGGAGCCCGACCGCACCCTCGCCGAGCGCCCCGAGGACGAGCCGCGAGTCGCTCCCACCCGAGAGCAGGACGCCGTACTCGCCGCCGTCGGCCGTCCACTCGTCGATCACCTGGGTGAACGTCGCGGTGAACTCCTCGACGACGTCCTCGAACGGCCGTTTCTCCGGGCGGTAGCGTGGTCGCCAGTGGACGTCCGTACTCAGCTCACCCGATTCGAGGTCGAACGAGGTGACCGATCCGGGGTGGAGCTCCTCGATCCCCTCGAAGGGGGTCTTCACCCCGAGCGTTCGCTTGAAGACGACGTACTCGTGGAGGTAGCCCGGGTCGAACCCGGTCTCGACGTCCGGGTGGACCGCGACGTCCTGGACGTTCGTCGAGAAGACGAGGTCACCGTCGGCCGTGCGCGCGTGGTAGAGCGGGACCGACGCGAGGCGGTCGGTGGCGAACGAGAGCCGTCCGCCCTCGGCGTCGTAGAGCACGAGGAGGAACTCCCCGTTCAGCCCGCGGACACACCGCTCGCCGTGTCCCTCGAGGAGGTCCACACAGTACTCGATCGGGTCGGTCCCGGCCGGACAGGACGTGTGACCCGCGCTCCCGCCCACCGCCCCGTCGTCAAATCCGTAGACCTCTCCGACGAGCCAGACGAGCGTCCCGTCGGCCAGCCTCCTCGGGCCTCCGTCCGAAACCGCGACCGCCTCGTCCCGGTAGTGCAGTTCGTGCGCCGTCCCGCCGACGGCCTTCCACCCCCCTGTCGCCGGGGTCCCGTCGTTCCCCCCGACCCCGTAGAGATGTGTCACCGGGAACCACCACGCCACGGATCCCGCGGGAGGCTCCTGCGTGGACCCTGTCCCGTGGACCGGTCGGTTCGGGTGACGATACGATATCTCATCATTGATACGTTCTCGTTATCGTCCTTCCCTATCATCCCCTTAACGGTTTGGCGCAGGACAAGTCGAGAGTGTACGCCGTGGCCGACGCTCGATAAAGTGGTTTTTAATCGACGTTATCATCCGGCTAATACGTACTTCGAATCGACTCGATCGGAGTGGATTCAGGTACGACGAGGTGTTCGGCGGAACCCCGGTCCGACTCGAACACCCGAGAGACCGTGTCGAACGGCCCAGCTGATCGGGTCCCTCGACGGGAATCCCGATGGAGATCACGCCCGTGATACGCAGCACACCGTCGAGTCGATACACCGAACCGGTACTCGTTCGCCGGGCTACCGAACTCGTCGGGGCGTCGAGTCGTCCCGATCACACTTTCAGGTCGAACGGACGAACGCCGCCGCGAGTTCGGCCTCGGCCCGTCGGAGTCGGTACGAGAGCGTCGACCGGGGGACGTCGAGTTCGGCCGCCAGTTCGTCCAGGGTGACCTCGCGCGGGATCTCGTAGTAGCCGCTCTCGACGGCCGCGTGCAGGGCGACGTACTGCTCGTTCTCGAGACCCACCGCGGGGACGATCCGCTCCCCCCAGTTACCCGGGTCGCCGACGTGGCCCATCTCGAACTCGAGACCGGGCCTGAGCTTCGCCCCGAGGACGTCGTAGAGCAGGCCGACGTTCTCCTCCGAGTCGATGAGCAGCCGCCAGCGTTCGACCACCTCCTCGCGGCGCACCTCGAACACCGTCCCCTCCCCGAGGTAGTCCCGGCAGATGGTGTAAACCGACTGGGCGGCCGGCGGCTCCCGGAGGTGCGAGTAGATCACCACCTCGCGATCTGACCGTTCGAGGACGGTGTGACGCTGTTCGACCGACCGACTCCCTTCGGTGACCCCCGCGTAGTAGACCGCCGGATCGTTTCGGAACTCCTCGGCGAGTTCGAGCGCCATCGCGGGGCCCGAGAAGCGTTCGACGCGGAGGACGCTTCGGTCGCCCGTCGTTCCCGCGATCGTTCGCGATCGAAGTCCCGGGTACTCGATGAAGAGGTCCATCATGGGATCGCTACCCCGTTCGTACCGGATCTCGAACGTGAACTCGCGCATCGCTCACCCCGCGACGCGGCGGCCGACCCGCTCTTCCCGGATCGTCCCCGCTGTCGGGCCGTCGGTGGCCCGGTACGGGGTCATCGCGACCGGTGACTGACTCGTCCCCCTCCGACGCTGCAACGGCATGGTCTCCGTCCCTCGTTCGCCTCGCCGTCTGGTATAGGTACTGGTACGGACGCCGGTCCCTGAACGCGGAACCCCACCCCGGCGCCGTGACGTTCGACTGGAAACGCGAACTCCAGGACCCCCTCCGGTTCGACGTCCCCTCGCCGAGGGCGTTCGAGCGACTGGTCGGGGACGCAGGCATCGCGACGGAGTCGACGGTCGTCCTCTACGGTGGCGTGATGAACTGGTTCGCCGCCTACGCCTACTGGCTGTTCTCGTACCACGGTCACACCGACGTCTCCCTGCTCGACGGCGGTCGTGACGACTGGATCGAGCGGGACGG
>SKXI01000181.1 GCA_007128515.1 Halococcaceae archaeon
CGTTCGGCTTCATGCAGGGCGGGATCTCGAGCGAGCGACCCTCGCGATCGCTCATCGGGAACGTCGCGGAGGCGGTCAGGGCGACCCGCGAGGCCGGCGGGAAGATCGTCGTCGTTCCCGGCCCGGCAGTCGTCCACACAGGGGCGCGAAACGACCTCGCGGCACTCGTTCGAGAGGGGTTCGTCGACGCGATCAGCGCGGGCAACGGCTTCGCGGTCCACGACCTGGAGAGAGATCGGTTCGGCACCTCGCTCGGCGTCGACGCCGAGACGCTCGACCACCCCAGAGGCGGCCACACCCACCACATCTACACGATCAGCGAGGTGATCCGCGCCGGCGGGATCGAACCGGCCGTCGAGTCGGGGCTGATCGACAGCGGCGTGATGTACGAGTGCGTTCGCAACGAGGTACCGTACGTGCTCGCGGGCTCGATCCGTGACGACGGCCCGTTGCCGGATACGATCACCGACGCGGTCGAGGCCCAAAACGCCATCAGGAAACAGGTCAGGGACGCCGACCTGGTCCTCATGCTCGCGACGATGCTGCACTCCGTCGCGGTGGGCAACTGCCTCCCGTCGACGACGCGCGTCGTCTGCGTGGACATCAACCCCGCGACGGTCACCCAACTCGTCGACCGGGGCAGCGCGCAGGCGGCCGGACTGGTGACCGACATCGGCACGTTCGTCCCGCTGCTCGCCGACGAGCTGCTCGACCGGTAGCGCGAGCACCCGCCGCACCCATATCCCTCGGGGACGAAGGGCGGACGAATGGTCCGCTCGCTCCGGTCGGCCGCCCTCCCCGCGGTGGTCGTCGCCTGCTGTCTCCTCGCGAGCCTCGCGGTTCTCGGTCGTGCCGGTGCCTCGGTCTACGTGCGGACGCTCCCCCCCGTCGTGGCCCTCGGCGCGCTCGCGTACATCGCGCTGGCGGGTCGTGAACCCGCTTCCAGGGGACGGAGGCTTCCCCGCCCGATCTCGTTGGCGATGCCGAGCGTCGTCCTCTTCGGATCGGCCGCCCTGCTCGTCTTCGGCCTGCTCTCGGGCGGTCGAACGCCGGGATTTCACCTCGCGAGCGTGCTGCTCGGCTCGCTCGTCCTCCTCCAGATCGCGTTCTCCCACGAGACCGATCTCTCCCCACCCGTCCTCCTCTCGCAGGTGATCGCGCTCGCGCTCTCCGTCCGACTCACGGTGTTGCTCACGACGCCCGGCTACGTCGGCCTCGACACCTGGTCGCACATGCCGACACACGTCGAAGGGATCCACGCGGCGGGGTCGCTCTCGCCGCTCGAGGGGAACAAGTACTACGTCGCGCCGCTCTACCACCTCCTGATCGTCGCGACGGTACTCGCCGCGGATCTCCCGGTTCGGCTCGCGACGATCCTCTCCGTCGGACTCGCCGTGCCGGTCGCGACGACCCTTCTCGTCTACCACCTCGGGCGAACGCTGCTCTCGGTCCGCTGGGCCGCGTTCGCAGCGGGCGCGTTCACCCTCTCCGGGCCCGCCGTTCTCTGGGGGATCTACCCGGTACCGACGAGTGTGGGACTCGTCCTCGTGGCCGCGCTGTTCGTCTCGCTGCTCCGGATCGTGCGGGTAGGCTACCGGATCGAGGAACTGGTACTGTTCGCGACGCTGTTCAGTGGGCTGGTCTTCACCCACCAGCTCTCCTCGGCAGTCGCCGCGACGGTCGTCGGGGCGGCCGTCCTCGCGCAGTTCGCGCTGTTGGTGCCCCGTCTCCTGGCACGGAGTCGGCCGCGGCCGGTGAACGTCCTCCCGCTGTTCGTTCCGTTCGTCGTTCTCTTGCTAGCTATCTGGACCGTGACGCCGTTTACCGGGACCGAGTACTCGTTTCTCGACCGGAGCCTCCTCTTCCTCCGGGAGACCCTCGGAACCCAGGCCGGGTGGCTCACGCCAGCGATCGAACTCCGCGCCCCGGAAGCGGATTACGGGCTCCGACCGCCGGGGGGCTGGACGTACTACACAGAGGCGCTCGGTCTACTCGCGCTCTCGCTGGTCGGGACCGTCGGGGCGTTCGTCGCGCTCGAACGGCGGGCACACGCCCCCCTCTCGGTCCTCCTCGCGACGCTCGCCCTCGGGACGGTCGCAGTCGTCACCCCCGCACTCGGTCTCGAGAACTTCCTGCCGAGTCGCTGGATCGCCTTCCTCCTCCTGCCGCTGTCGGTTCTCGCGGCCGCTGGCCTCGCGTGGCTCGCCCCGAGGCTTTCCCCGACGGGTGGCGTCGTGCTGCTGGTCGCGCTCTGTCTCGTCCTCCCCGGAGCGATGGTGCTCTCGACGCCCGGGACGGTCGAAGATCCCACTCACGAGGACCGGGTCGCCTTCTCCTTCTCCGAACCCGAACTCGCGGCGGTCGAGACGCTCGGCGAACGGACGACGACGCCGCCCGGGACCGACTTCCTCTACGCGGAGGTGTTCGACCGGACCGAGACCGCGCCCTCCCGGATCGCCGCGCCCGAGGGTGCCGACCAGCAGGTGATCCTCTACCGCGAGAGCACGTCCGAACGCCCTGCGCTCTACGACGAGGTCGGCGCGGACGTCACCGCGACGACGATCCACGAGGGCACCTACTGTGCCGACCGGTCGGTCGCCTACGACAGCGGCGCGGTCAGGGCGTGCGTGGGATAGACTATCACTAATAGTCATTAAGGAACCTGGATCTATACGGCAGTGTATAAAATTATTAATCGTTATGTTTATGGTGTCGTTCCCGGTCCTCGGAGGTGTGGACGATGGTACCCGTATCACGGCGGACGGCGGACGGAGCACAGCGCGGCGACCGATACCCACCGGATGAGACATGTACACCGACACAGAGAACACGGGCGTTCCAGCCGTTCCGCGGCTGAGCGCCGAGACGACGCGACGGGACCGGAGAACGCGCAGAGAGGACCTAGAGGAGCTGGTCTGGAGCCACCGGATCGGCGAGGAGACCACCTGAGATGATCGGACCAGACACCGACACGACGACGAGAGAGCTAGAGAACCCTGCGGGACGGCAGTTCCGCGAGATGCTCGACGAGCAGACGTTCGTCTTCGCTCCGGGGATCTACCACGCACTCGACGCCCGGCTGGCGGACATGACCGGCCACGACGCCGTCTACATGAGCGGCTACTCCACCGTGCTGGGCCAGTTCGGCTTCCCCGACCTGGAGATGGTGACGATGACCGAGATGGTCGAGAACGCCTCGCGGATCGTCGACGCCTCGACGCTTCCCGTGATCGCCGACTGCGATACGGGCTACGGGGGCATCCACAACGTCCGCCGTGCCGTCCGCGAGTACGAGAAGGCCGGCGTCGCCGCCGTCCACATCGAGGATCAGACGACGCCGAAGCGATGCGGGCACATCGCCGGCAAGCAGATCGTCTCCCGCGAGCAGGCAGAAGCCCGGTTCGAGGCGGCGATCGACGCCCGACAGTCCGACGACACCGTGATCATCGCTCGAACCGACGCCTACGGCTCCGCCAACGGCGACTGGGAGGAACACCTCGAACGGGGTCGGATCTACGCCGACGCGGGCGTGGACCTCGTCTGGCCGGAGATGCCGGACCCGAGCAGGCAGGACGCCGC
>SKXI01000328.1 GCA_007128515.1 Halococcaceae archaeon
CTGGGCTTCCGGCTCTCGCAGGTCGCGACGAAGTTCGGCGCGCTCGCCGACTGGCGTGGCCGCGGCTCCAGCCAGCGCATCTCGGCGAGCCGGCTGATCGCCGCGCTGTCGGAGTCGCCCGCCTACGACGAGGCGCTGCGCGAGACGTTCCACGAGGACCTCTCGGTTCCGGACGCCACCGCGGTACTCCGCCGGTTGCGGGCGGGAGCGGTCGGCCTCGAGCGCGTCGGCGAGCGGACGCCGATCGGTCTCTCCGGTAGCTCGAGCGGAACGGAACTGCTCGCGCCTGAAAACGCCGACGCGAGCGTGGTCGAGACGGTCAGAGAGCGGCTCCAGGGCGACAGGGTACTGCTCGCCTGTCTCGCCTGCCGGGAGTGGGACCGGGTTCAGGAGGTGCGTCGGGTCGCCGAACAGCCGGAGTGCCCACGGTGTGGATCGACACGGATCGCGGCGCTCAACCCGTGGGCCGACGAGGTCGTGGCGGCCGTCAGGGCCGACGATAAGGACGACGAACAGGAGAAACAGACCCGGCGGGCCTACCGTGCGGCGAGCCTCGTCCAGGGCCACGGGAAGAAGGCGGTGATCGCACTCGCGGCGCGAGGCGTCGGTCCCCGCAACGCCGCCCGAATCATCAACAGGCACCGGGAAGAGGAGGACGACTTCTACAGGGACATCCTCGCGCTCGAACGGGAGTACGCCCGGACGAAGGCGTTCTGGGACTGATCCTTCTCGCGTTTCGGAGCCCGTCTCTCCGATCGATCCCTCTCGGCCGGAGAGGACCGCAAAACGACCGCGCAGTGTGGCGGCTCGAAGCTACCGGGGTGCCAGAGGCACACGACCGATCCCCAGCCCCTCGGAGATACGTAGGTATCGGAGATCCATTACCGGACGGGTTTCTGGAGAAACGGCTTTATATACCCCTCCGCCCCGCGAGCACCTCGCGCTCGACGAGCTTCTTCACCGCTGCCCGGAGGTGTCTCGAGAGCATCTGTGGGCTGACATCGCACTCGGCGCCGAGTGCCTCGAGCGTGACCTCGGCGGGCGTCTCGAAGTAGCCCCGATCCGTCGCGAGCGAGAGCGCCGCCCGCTGTTTCTCGGTCAGCAGCTCCGTCGGCTCGCTCGGTGCCGTCTCCGTGTAGAGGCGCTCTATGACGATCCGCGCGTCCCGCTCTCGCCGAAACGTCCTGAGCGCGCCACGGGAGGGAAACCGCGCCTCGACGTGAAGTCCCTCCGCGGTCCGCTTCGTCTCGAGTTCGGTGACGTCGTGCTCCCGGAAGAGAGGAAAGATCAGCGGCTGTTCGGGCGGAACGCGTCTCGTCGTGACGCGGTAGAGCCGTCGGTTCCCGACCTCGGTGATCTCGCGGAACTCGCTGACGCTGGGATCGCCCGCGAGAGCGCGCTCGTACTCGGTGAACCGACAGCCGGTCACCCACCAGAAGACGACGTACCGCGTGGCCCCCTGCTCGTCGACTACGTAGTGGACGTCCTCGAGCGTACACTCCGTCCGGGGGACGGCTTCGAACGTCGGGCCGAACAGGACCGGATCGGTGAGCGTCAGTTCTGCGACGAACGCCATGCTCGATGGTGATACGAACGGACCTAAACACTTCGGCCGTAGGGTGCTCGGTTCAGGAGATCACGTCGGCGAGCACCGCCCCCGAGAGCTGGCTGAGGACGTAGTAGGTGATGATCGCGAGGACGACGAGCGGGTCGGCGAACGCGAGGGCGACGAGCAGCGCGATGCCGAGGTTCTTCAGGCTGCTCGTGAAGAAGAGCGAGAGCGCCTGGGGTCGGTCGATGCCGAAGCCTCGTGTGCAGAGCAGGGTGAGGACGAGCCCGAAACAGAGCAGGAGGACCGAGACGCAGACGATCCCGAGGAACTCCCCGGCCGCGATACCGGCCGAGTCGACCCCGGCGACGCTCGTGTAGATCAGGAGCAGGATCGCGAGCGTTGCGCCCCTGTCGACGGTCCCGGCCGAGATCGTGGCTGCGGGGACGACGGCGGCGAGCGCCAGCCCGCCGACGACGATCACCGCGAGGTCGACGAGGATCGCGGTCGCGGGAACCGCCGTCCCCGTGCCGACGAGCGCGGTGAGGATCAACGGCGTCGCGACCGGACCGAGCAGGAGCGAGCCGATCGAAGTCGTCGTCGCGAGCTGGACGTCGCCGCCGGCGAAGCGGCTCCAGACGATCGCGCTCCCCGCGGTCGTCGGGACCGAGAGCGCGATCGCGAAGCCGAGGACGGCGCCGTCGGCGAGGACCGCCCGCGCGATTCCGATCCCGCCGGCGGGGAGGACGAGGTAGGAGAGACAGAGCGAGAGGCCGACGAGCAGCGCGTAGGATCGGAGTTCGATCTCGGCGAGACGCAGCCCGCGGAGCGAGGTGTAGACGAGGAAGATCACTAGGGGCGTGACGATCGGCTCGAGGAGGGAGCCTGGCTCGGGGACGGCCACCCCGGCGGCCACCGCCACCGCTACGAGGAGGACGTTCTCGAACCGAGCACAGAACCGCCTGAGTCGTGAGATAGGGGGATCTCTCTCCGGGTTATCCGCCCGTTCGAGTGAGCCGCCCAAACCGGTTCCGGTGGCGGCAGCCCGGTCACTTCACGCGAACTCGGTGTCCGAAAGCTCCTCGCTCACCGTCCAGAGTCGCCTCTGGGTTCGCCTGTCGCGGGCCGCCCGGGAGGGCCGTTTCTCCTCGCAGTTCACGAAGTACTTGCCGGAGACCCCCTCGACCTCGGGGGAGGTGGCGAGGTAGACGGAGGTCTCTGCACCCTCGACGACGCTGTCGACGAACGGTCCGGGGAGCGCCGCGAGCGGTCCCGAAAGCGCATGCATCCCCGCGCTGATCGGATCGGGGAGGTTCCGCCCGAAGCCGCTCCCGGGGACCACGCCCGGGTGGAGGCTGTTCGCGCTCACGCCGTCCTCGTCCACCCGCTCGGCGAGTTCGCGCACGAACAGCACGTTCGCGAGCTTCGACCGGCCGTAGGCGCGCCACCCGCTGTACCCGTCGACCGAGCGTAGCGAGTCGAAGTCGATCCGTGCGCCGCGGTGGGCCTCCGAGGAGACGGTCACGACCCGTCCCTCGGTCTCGCGCAGGAGCGGATAGAGGTCGGCCGTGAGGGTGAACGGCGCGAGGTGGTTCACCGCGAACGTGTACTCGACGCCGTCCTCGGTGAGTTCGCCGTCGGTGAACAGACCGCCCGCGTTGTTCACGAGGACATCGAGACGGCCGACGTGATCCGCGATTTCGTCCGCGAGCGCGCGGACGGCGTCCTGGGAGGCGAAGTCCGCGAGGAAGAGCGCCGGATCGGCGCCGTAGGCGGAGAGTTGCGAGAGGACCTCGCGCCCTTTCTCCTCGCTCCGGCCGTGGATCAGGACGCGCGCGCCGAGCCTGCCGAGCGCCAGTGCCGTCTCGCGGCCGATCCCGTCGGTCGCACCCGTCACGAACACCGTTCGTCCGGAGAGGTCGACGTCCTCGACGCCCGCACCGACTTCCGCTCGATCGGAGACCATACGTTTTCCTGGGACCGCCCGGTAATAAATCGGCGGCCGACACCGCCGGCCCCCGTCC
>SKXI01000109.1 GCA_007128515.1 Halococcaceae archaeon
CAACGACGCGATACTCGATCCCCTCTGGAGTCATCAAGAACGCTATTGGAAGACAGAGACCGTGTTCAGCGAATCAGTCCCGTTGGCTGAACAGCGTGTCGATCCACTACAGCACGGCGAAGCGTGTGTGGAACGCGGCTGAATCGTCTGAGCGGAAAGTCATCCGCTCATAAGGACGGTTGTAACTGTTTACCGGTGATCGCCGACCCGTAGGGGCGATCACCGGCAAGAGACTACAACCGTCCTTATCAGACCTTCGGTTTGAGGACCCGCCACAGGATATGAGGGGAGAACAGTGTCGTCGGGGGCTGTTCCATCATGAGCACCTTGCGGAACGCCTCCCGGAGCACCCGGTCGTCGTGGGACCCACGTAACAGGCGGGAGATGTACCGGTTGGTCAGATCGGTACCTCGAGGCTTCGGGCCCTCGGTTTGCGGGAATGCGAAGTCCCCGCCGACGGACAACGTCCAGGCGATGTCGATGATGTCTTCGACCCGATCGAAAAAGCGGTGGGCGAGATCCTCGCTGCTCCCGTCCGCGAGTGCGTGATGCAGTACTACCGCCTCCAAGGCCGCCACCGACATCCCCTGGCCGTAGATCGGATTGAAACTGGCGAGTGCATCACCGACGACGAGCAGGCCCTTTGGAAACCGTTTCAGGCCCTCGTAGCGCCGACGGATACTGGTCGGGAACGGGTAGTGCGCGATATCCTCGGAGAGCCACGTCCGCGTGTCGAGAAGCCGTTCGAAATGCCGGACGGGGAGGGTCGACGCGAACTCGATCAGTCCGTCCTCGTCCGTCGGCGGGTGATCGCCGTGGAGGCCGAACAGGGTCACGAGCCGTCCACCGTCCTCGACCGGAAACGTCGAACCGCCACGGCGGAGTTCGGGTGATGGGGCTGCCAGGACCATTCGCCGGTCGTTGACGGGCCGTTCGATGTGCGCCGTACTGTATGCCATATCGACGCGGACTTCGTCGGTTTCTGGCGAATCGTAGTCGTGCGCCTGTAGCCACGTCGGCGTCTTGGATGTCCGACCGGTCGCATCGACGACCAGATCAGCCTCCAGTTCCTCCGAGTGGCCTTCCGCCGTGTTGACGGCGACTCCCGTTACGGTCGTGGCGGAACCGTCGACGAGGTAATCGGTCCACTGACACCGTGATCGGAACGCAACGGCGTCGAGGTCGGCAACCCGATGTCGAACTACGTGCTCGAAGAGTGGTCGGGTGGCGAAGTACAGCGGGAACTGTCGAGACCCGTCGGCGAGGAAATCACCCTCCTGATGATGCATCACGTCGCGCGAGCCGTCGAGTATCACCCCGCCTCTCCTGGCGAGTTCCTCGCCGAATCCGGGAAAGAGATCCTCGAGGGTTGCACGCCCTGCCTCGAGCAGCAGGTGAACGTGCCGGCCCTGGGGGACGCTCCGACGAGCGATCGGTTCGGTGGGGGTTGTATCTCGCTCGATCACGGTCACCTCCCGGTACCTGTCCGCGAGGATCCGGGCCGTGAGGAGGCCAGCCATACTTCCCCCTACCACGACCGCCTCCTTCTCCGTGGTAGGGGTCCGAGTGGAACGATATCTTCGAGTCGTCGCTAACGTCATATTGGCTCTTCCAGTGGCGACCTACCATGTTAAGCGTTATCACATATCTACCATATGCTCCCATCACCGTCATCTCTATTCATCGGGCCTCCCGGCGGTGCGTTCCCAGGTCTGTTAAGCGTTGAGTCATGGGTTCCGGGATGAGACAGACGAAGCCGTCGTGCTGAACTCACTCTCTGATAGGGATCATCGTAGGAACTCATAGTTCTTCGACTGCGAATCAAACGACACCGGTAGTGTGCATACCGAAGAGATACGATCGGCTACGATGATCCCTATGAGTCGGTCACGCCACTTCTCACAGAGATCGAGAGGTTCGAACTCCTCCCGCTGAGTTCAGGGCTCGAATCTCACACGAGAGTGAATTCAGATCGAGTGCCCGGATCGGTCGGTCGAACACACCCTCGTGCCGACTGACCCTCTCAACGAACGGACTCGTTAGCCACCCTCACCGCCCTGCGCAGCCACGAAGAACGACGGGTGTTCCCACAACTCAAGGGACTCCTCCCGAACGTACCGCAACCACCCAACTCCAAACACCAGCACGAGCACCGTTGTACTAACCATCATCACGTCGCCGTGTCCGAGCAGGATCGCCTCACTGGCCGGCTCGACGAGCACGAGTACACTCCACCCACTGTCCGCAGGGGCCGTCGTCGAAATCAGGCTCGCCTGCGCGGCATCCCCAGTCCCGTGGACGTCAATCGGCAGCGCGAGGTCGTTACTGATAGGGATCATCGTAGAAGTTCATACTTTCTCGAACGCGAATCGAGTGACGTCGGTGGCACGTACGCCGAGGAGATACGGATGGCTACGATGATCCCTATGAGCAGATACAACACACCGAACACGAGCCCAGAGAGGATCCACGTCACGACGAACGCCGGGTGCGGAGCCTGCACCGTCCATTGCTCGATGTGAATGACACCGAAGACCACGGCTTGCGCGGCAAGCACGATCATCAGTATCGGCTTTGGAGACAGCCAGCGGCGGAGCCCTTCTGCAGCGTTCGCCATGAACACCCCGCGGAAGTACAGCTCCTCGAAGACCCCCGTCCCCAGGTACGCGACGACGACCAACACCATCCCCGCCCAGAAGCTCGCGTGACCGGCAGCGTACGTCGCCGAGAGGTCATACCACCCGACCGCAATCCCGATCACGTGCGGGATCGCCACAGCGACAACCGCGAGGCCGAACCCGGCAAGCAGATCGATCCCCCAGCGCCTGTCAGCCCGCAATCCGTACTGCCAAACGGTCCGCCTCCGGTCGAGGTACCGGGTAGTCACTGCCACCGCAGCAACCGCAGTGACCGCTAACGTCACCTGAACCGCCGTAATGAGCACCGGGGGAGAGACCCGGTCGAACAGGATCGTGGAAACGACGATGGCGACCCCGAGTATCGGCAGTAACGGAGCGAGGATCCGCCATGGCGCTCGCACTCTACCCTGCGTTTCGTTCCACACGAGGTTCGTAATGGACGGAAACGCCCCCCGGACTGTCCGCCTCATAGACCCCGCTTGGACCGCTCTCTTACTAATAACTCAACTACGGGTAGAGAGGGGATTTCGTAAGGGCACCGTGAGGGAGATTCTGCTCCATCCATGCTCCGAGTCGATCACGCCGCTCCGGACGGAAGTCGAGTCGTTCGAAGCACTCCTGCTCGACTCGACGCGCGGAGATCGCACGGAGATACGTCCCGACGGTAGCGTTCGAAACTCCTCTTCGACGATCCGTTTCGGGTTCTCGGCTTCCTCGTTCATACGTTCCCGAACCGCGTCGAACTCGTTCCGGTTCAGACGCTTTCCGATCGGACCAGTACGTACCGTGATTCGCTGCGTAACCCGACACCCACCGTCTTCCGATTCGACGGTACTGAATGGAGGGTGTCAGAGAACGATTCGCACGGCCTTTTTCACCTGTTCGGACTGAACTATCCGTTCACACCACTTGCGCA
>SKXI01000072.1 GCA_007128515.1 Halococcaceae archaeon
GCCCCTGCTACCGACATGACGGAGACTTAATGCGTGAGCGGGGTCGAAGCCGGTACATGAAGGTCACCGACGCGATCGACGCCGCGCTCTCGACGTACGTCGCGAAGCTGACCTCGATCCTACCCTTCTACCTGCTCGGATCGAGCGTCGGCCTCGTCGCCCGGGTCTTCCCGCTGCTGGGTGCGTTCGCCGCCTATCTGATCCTCGAAGCACAGGGGCGGATGGACGAGGTGCGGGAGGCGATCGCAGCGCTCGACCCCGAGGTCGTCGAGGAGTTAGAGGCCGCAGAGGAGGATCCGACGACGACCGCGACCGATCCGGACGAACTCCCCACCGGGGAGTTGGAGGCGATCGCGGAGGCGCTGATTTCGCTCGAAGCGATCGCTGTGCTCACACTCTCCGTGCTGGTCGGGGTGGTCGTCTATGTCCTCCTCGCCGCGGCGGTCAGAGCCGGCGAGATTCACACCGTCTACGCCGGTCTCGAGGATCGACCCCCGATCCACGCCGGGGTGAGCGGCTTCGTGCGCGACGCCGTCCCGTTCGTCGGACTCAGGCTCCTCCAGATCGCCCTCTTCGCCGGCGTGACACTGCTCTACGGTAGCGTCCTCCTGCTCGCGGCGGTCGCGGGGCCCGAAGGCGGCCTCGGTCTGCTCGCCATCGCGCTGGCCGTGTTGCTCTCGCCGATCTGGCTGGTCTCGATGCTCGCCATCGCCGCCGTTTTCGTCTTCGCTCCACAGGCTATCGTCGTCGACCGGGTCGGCGCACTCGACGGGTTCCGCCGCGGGGCGGGGTTCATCCGCCGTCGACCGGGCGCGTTCGCCGTCTACATTTTGATCGCGATCGGACTGGCCGTCGCGGCGGCGATCGTCGGGAGCGTCCTCGCGTTCTTCGACCTCGGTCAGGTCGCGACCCTGCTCGGTATCGTCCTCCTCACCCCGTTCGTCGACCTGCTCAAGACCGGGATCTACGACGAGAACGGCCGGATCGGCGATCGACCGACACGGATGCACGCGACCGTCCGCGAACGCACCCGTGGGGCGCTCTCGCGGGGTTGGACCACCCTCTGGTCGTTCACGAGGGAGTCACCGGGAGCGCTCGCCGCGAGCCTCGGGCTCTTCGGCGTCGGGATGTTCGGCGGGTATCTCGCGCTCGGCGGCGTCACCGTGGACACGACCCCACCGGGCGACCCGACGGAGATCTTCGGCGTCTTCCCGCTCGACGTCTTCGTCACGATCGCGGTGAACAACTGGCTCGTCGGCGTCGACACCGCCTTCGCCGGCTTCGCGTTCGGGGTTCCCACGGCCGTGAACCTGCTGTTCAACGGGGTGATCGTCGGTCTCGTCGCGGGCGTCAGTACCGACCTCGTACTCGTCGCCGCGCTGATCGTCCCTCACGCGCTGATCGAACTCCCCGCCATCGCCATCGCCGGTGCGCTCGGCTTTCACCTCGCGGGCGTCGGCTGGAGCAGGCTCAGGGGACGCATCGACGACCACGACGTCGCGAGCGAGATCGACCGCGCGTTCTGGGTGCTCGTCGGGCTCTCGATCCTGTTCGTGATCGCGTCGTTCGTCGAGGCGTTCCTGACACCTCGGATCGGCGGACTGTTCTTCTGAGGTCCACACGAAACGAAGGGGTTGCGGTTTTCCGCTCGTCCGCTTGCCTACACCTCGTTCGACGGATGTTCGTCTGACGTGCGTCAGACACACACCCGACGTCCGTCGGTTTCGGCCGTTGCTGGGCACCCATCGGCCCGCCCCGAACCGGCCCGAGGACGACGCACACCTGCGGTTCCACTGGAGCTACGGGACCACCCCGACGGTGAGCAGCGTCCCCAGGGTTCTGTACCGCTCGACCATCGCTTCCCTGCGCTCGAAGCCCTCCGTGGGGAACTCACCCTGGTCTGGGATCTCCGTCTCGGTGTCCGGGACGTTCTCCTGTGTCGCGACGTGGAATCCGGTCTCGCGGAACGCCTCTCTGTACTCGGCGGCACTCCACCGGGTCATCTCGACGGAGATGTCCGCTTGCCACCCGTGCGAGTGGACGTTCTCCTCGTAGTAGTTCACCGCACAGTGAAACGTCCCACCCGGGCGAAGCACCCGATGGACCTCCGAGAGCGTCTCGGTCGGGTCCGAAGCGTAGTAGAACGCCTCCATCGAAAAGACGTGATCGAGACGGTCACCCGCGAACGGGAGCGAGCCGAAGTCACCGATCAGGAACGCTATCTCCGGATCTTCGGTGTAGGAGGTGGCGTTTCTCGCCATCTCCGGCGAGCCGTCGATGCCGTACCCCGCTCCGATCCCCCTCGTCTCGGCGAGCGCGCGGAGGGCGTAGCCGCTCCCGGTGCCGAGGTCGAGTACCGTGTCGCCCTCCTCGACCGGCATCGCGGCGAGCGCGTGTTTCGCTGTGTGCCAGTGGCGTGCTTCCATCCCCTTGTCTCGGCCGTCGGCCGCCCAGTCGTCGAACTCCTCGCGGACGCTCATGTCCGGTTCAGGGCTGGCTCCGCCAAAACCGTTCGGAGACGCGCTCTCGGATGCCTGGGCGGACTTCCCCCACGCTTATATCGGTTCCCTTCGCCTGTGTGGACATGGAGTACGCCCTCGCTGTGGAGAACACCCCCGACTCGATCCCCGGCGGGACCGGGGTCCTCCTCGTACACCCGAGCACGGGCGAGACCGACCGGATCGACACCGACTTCCTGAAGACCGACACCGACTCCTTTCTCGTCGTCTCGACCCGCACCACCGCCCGCGAGGTGATGCAGAAGATCGACCACTACGGCGTCGACGAGTCGAAAGCGGTGATCCTCGACACTCTGAGCGTCGAACGCGGCTACTCGCGCAGGAGTGCCGAGAACGTTCACTACGTCTCCGCTCCGGACGATCTCGACGGGATCGTCTCGCAGGTCGAGCGGTTTCTCGACGACCACGACGGCAAACTCCGGGTGAGCGTCGACTCCGTCACGGAACTGATCTACTACGCCGACGAGGAGCCGGTCTACGAGGCGATGACCGACCTCCTCGATCTGCTCGCCGAGCACGACGCTGTCGGCCTGTTCCACCTCGCGGAGGAGGTCCACGACGAGCCGACGCTGGAACGGTACGTCGAGCTGTTCGACGGAACGATCTACCTCGACGAAGCGGGCGACGTGACCGGCGAGTTCTAGTCCTCTCTCAGCGCCGACACCGTCTTCTCCGCCCAGCGAACTGCGTACTCACCGCCGTACTCCCGGTAGGCGGCCGTCTCCAGTGCCGAGAACGGTGTCGGTAGCTCCAGACCGTGTCTGATCGCCCCGCAGGCGTACTCCGTCGCCTCGGCGAAGTCCGTCTCGCCGGTCGCGACCTTCGCCGAGAGTTCGCGTAACCGGGGCTCGAGTCGCTCCCCGGCGTCGGTCCACTCCGCGTGGAGGCCGGGGAGTTCCCCCTCCCAGCCTTCGAACGTCTCCTGCGAGTGCAGCCCGATCCACCCCTGATAGAGCGCCGCGGCCACCTGGTACGTGCTCGTCGGGTCGAGCGAGAGCGCCTCGTCGAGGTCGGGGTAGCGCTCGCCGAAGAA
>SKXI01000122.1 GCA_007128515.1 Halococcaceae archaeon
CCCGGACCGCCGGGGGCTCACGACGGGGATCGGGACGATGGCGTTCGCGGCGGGGAGCGCGGCGTTCGTCCCCTACGTCAGGGCGGCGGTGGCCGACGGCGCGCTGGCGAGCGCGCTCTCGAACATGGGGCTGCTCATCGGGGTGGGCATCCTCGCCGGGACGGTGGTCCTCAGGGACCCTCCGGTCGGGTGGGACCGCGTCGAGCAGACGGAGCCGCGGACGACGGACCCGGACAGCTTCGAGGAGGCGTCCGAACCCGCGGAGCGGGCGGGCGGAACGGGGAGCGAAGACGAGAGAGCAGACCGGGCGCCCGACGGCGGAACGTGGTCGTTCACGTGGCGGGAGATGGTCCGGACGTGGCAGTTCTGGGTCATGTACTTCATGTTCTTCGCCGTCAGCGCGGCGGGGCTGATGATCACCGCCAGGGTCGTTCTCTATGCCGAGCAGGCGAACCTGACGGCGGCGGCGGTGACGGCGGCCGCGACCCTCCTCCCCCTGGCGTCGGGCGGCGGCCGGCTGATCGTCGGCGGCCTCTCGGACCGGTTCGACCGCGAACGGATCACCGCCCTCTCTTTTACCCTCTGTGGGCTCGCGACGCTCGCGATCGTGTTCTTCGCCGGCTTCGAGTCCGGGATCGGCTACATCCTCGCGGTCGGCGTCGCGGTGTTCTTCTGGAGCTCGCAGTTCTCGCTGTTCCCGAGCCTGGTCGGCGACTACTACGGCGCCGAACACTCGTCTACGAACTACTCGATCGTCTACTCCGGGAAGATGTGGGGCGGGGTCTTCGGCGGCGGCGTCGTCGGCTGGCTCGTCGGCGCGATCGGCTGGGACCCGACGTTCGTCCTCGGTGGAGTGCTCGCGCTGGCGGCCGGGATCGTCGGGTTCGTCCTCCGACCACCCCGGTAGGACACGGGACCGGGTCGAAAGGTGCGACTGCACGAGAGTCGATAGGGTGATCGAACCGCCCGACTACGTCACCAGCTCCGCGAACGTCTCCACCGACTCTCACTTCGGCGGGATGTGCATCCGGCCAGGACGCCCGGTTCGGGTTCATCTCGTCTCTTCCCCGTGAGGTCGCTGGAACGCCGCCTGACGGAATAGACGCACGTCGCGACGCGTCGAACTGGGAGAGTCGAGTAGACGGGCACACCTCCGTGGGGGACAGGGGACGAGCGAGTCCGTCTTCGATCCGTCACGGGCAGGATCGACCACGACGACGCGTTGTTGTCCGGCAGCGAAAGTCCGACATCCTACCGAGATTGAACGAAAGCGGGTGTCGAGGCGCTCCCGAGTAGCCGGATCGGGGGTTCGACTCCGAGTACGTGATCCCTCACCCCCGACGTACTGAATCCGGTCTCGTGTCTCGCAGTGACTCTCCCGGGATCTATGGTAACGGTCGGAGGGCACCAGACGAATAGAACGTGTACACTCGGTGAGAACGACGTTCGATACGCCCGTATCCCGGCGTACCGTCGCAACGTTTAGATCGGTCGGGAGCGAACTGATCGTCGCGGAGTTTACCATGAACGATGAGTATACTCGGACGTTAGTCCCTCGTACCATCGAGGGGACGGAGGCACTCGTGAGTACTGACCCCGGCGAGATCTTTATCGACATGCCCGCCACGAGCCCACGGTACATACGCGTTCGGAAGGGCGAGATCGTACAGGAAGGCGACATACGGTCGCGAGACGAACGCGAGTTGGAGTCGGCGTCCCTTCGGAAGTGGAAGATCGAGGAGATCGGGTCGAAGACGGTCGTCGGAAGCAACACCGAAACGGGAGCGCGTCGCGAGTGGGATCGTGAATCACTCGAACAGCGGCTCGGAATCGGATCGTTCAGTACGGATCTCACCAACTTCGAGCGCGTCAGCGTCACCGAGGCCGGAACCGAGGATACCGACGATCGTCCTCCGGCGGTGACCGTGATCGTCTACGGGAACAACGGAAAGAAGTTCATCCAACGGTACCGACCCCTCGAGGAGGGGGACGATACCGACGAACGCCGCCTCGAACTGCACGAACCCGATAGAAAGACGGAAGCGTTCGACGACGAACTTCGAGAGCGATTCGTCCGGTCCGTCGAACTCGCATTGCGCGGCGAAGGCTATGCCGTCTAACCCGGTCACGCGCGAGACACGACGCGCTCTGGCGGATTGCAGTGAGAACACCCGACGGATCGGGGGACGCCGCTCGAAGCGAGGTGGCCGGGAAACGAGGGTCGTCAGTGGGTTCGCGTACGTGTGGGCTCACGCTGTACTGGACCCAGGGTACCGTATGAGCCCCCACGTCCGACGCTAGAATCCTCCCGACTGATGGAAGCGACCCCGCAGCCGAGAGAGCGATCGCTTCCGACGAGCACGACGGGATCGCGTGCTGAATGCGGTCTCGAAGTGTCACGAGGAGCCGCCTCCGGAGTACGGTCAGTCGAATCGGACGGTACAGAGAGTCTACCCCGGTCTATTTACAGGATCCCCGCGTTTTCGGTCGTATGGTCAGGGCGTACGTTACGGTCACGACGGTGACGGAGACGTCTCCCGATATCGTCGTCGAACTCCGGGAGCTAGAGGGGGTGAAGAAAGCCGATATCGTCGCGGGGAGGTTCGATATCATCGTCGAAGTCGAGGCCGATTCTCACCAGGATCTGCTCGTACTCATCACCGAGAAGATTCAGGCGATCTCGGGGGTCGGGCGAACGAATACCTGCATCGTCCTCGAATAGACGTCCGGAGTCACTCTCTCTCTCTTGGTTTCTCCTCGCACGTCTATCGACGAACCGGTCCGGTGAGGGGAACGGACGAAACCGGTGTACCGGATGTACCCTCACCATCCGTCAACGGAACGAAACCCTCTCCTGTATTCGCCAGAGACTGCGCGTCTACCGGAGTCCCCCCGAAGACGGTGCATCCACGCGGCTGAGCTCGCGAGCAGCGGACCGGCTGGGAAACGTTTTGTTCCTTGCTACCCACTCTCGTGCATGTTCGAACAGATCCTGATCCCGACGGACGGAAGCGATGCGGCACGAGACGCCGTGAAGACCGGAATCGACGTGGCGGCCGAACACGATGGGACCGTTCACCTGCTATCCGTGGTCAAACCGTTACGCTCCGGCGACGAGGGCGTGTCCACCGACGAACTACAGGAGGTGATGCAGGGGGCGAGAGAACGCCAGGTCGCGGGGCTGGCCGAGCTGGCCGAAGCGAACGGACTCGTGGCGATCACGGAGGTTCGAGAGGGGGTTCCGTTTCGGGAGATCATCGACTACGCCGAGACGAACGATATCGACCTCATCGTGATGGGGACCCACGGTCGGACCGGCCTCGGTCGGTATCTCCTCGGGAGCGTCACGGAAAAGGTGGTCCGACTCTCGGAGATCCCGGTTCTCACGATTCATACGCGTCCGACGGAAGCGGAGTGAGGAGAGGCGCTACGTTCACCGGTCGATGTCGGACACCATCCGTCTGCGACAGAGCTCTTCGAGACTCGTATTCACCTGATCGACATATCGGTGATACTCGAGCTGGTGATAGGGATCATCGTAGGAGTTCATA
>SKXI01000479.1 GCA_007128515.1 Halococcaceae archaeon
AGGTGACGATCGGTCCCGGCTCGAGTCCGGCCTGAGATCCGGTCGGGTTTAGGGAGGATTGACGCGACTCGGGACGCGCCCCACCCGCGAGGTCGTACCCAGTCCCTCGGGCACACGGATCGATGTTCCGAGGGAATTCACGGTCGATACCGGAACGATCAGCGTTGGCCGGGCTTCAGCTAACAACGGAGCGGATGGAAATGTTGGTTCCCTGATCGGTCAGGTGTCGAGGATATCCTCCCACGTGGAGTACAGAGAGACGGAGCATCCCGGGGGAAACGGGAGGGACCGATCGTCGCGATCGCGCCGGCTTCAGGAACACGGAGATGAAACAGTATCAACTAACGGGATCGAGCGGACTCGGAGAGTTCGGTATCAGCCGCCGAAACGTGCTGAGAGCGGTCGGTGTGACCGCTGTGGCTGGTGGGATGTTTACGGGATCCGCGTGGGCGGACAGCAGACCTGGATACGACTGTCTGAGTGCGTACCCGAACGAAGATCTAGATGAGGGGTGCATGTGGCAGCGTGCAGATGCGAGCGACTTGGAAGCTGGCACCCTTATCTACGACGGTAACGGCATTAAGCTCACTCTCAAGGCCGACGAGAGGGAAGAAAACAGCATCGTCGAGTACGAGATCGAAGCTGGCACGGAGATCAGAGCACTCCGTCTCTTCGGTGGCAGCATTGGCTGTCACAGCCTCCAGGAGAACCTGACGGGATCGGGCTCCGTTCGGACTGATCAGCAGGGTACCACTGGTACGGGGGTGGCAATTCACCCGGGCGTCAGCCACGTCGACTTCATCGTCTGCGTCGCACCCGTCGACGAATGTGAGTGTCCCAGCGAACTCGAAGGCGTCAAGTTCGAGTTCGAGGACGGTCGGTTCGTCGCCGAAGACGGGACCGTCCCGGAGGACTACGGACTGACCCTGGAGCCGGTGGACGGGGATGCCAAGGAGGTCCGTGTCCTGAGCACCGAGGAGGACTGTGAGTTCAGCCTCGTCGCCTACGTCAAGGCCGGAAACGCCGACAACACGCAGGAGGTGGACACCGGCGAATCGATCTACGGGATCGACGTCGTGAATCAGAAGGGGAAGACCGTCGTCAACGCGATCAGCCACGTCACCTTCGAGTGCGCGTAAACACGCGGCAAGTCCGCCAACTACCACGACGAATAGCGAGCGTCGTTCGGAGCGGTGAACGAGGGCGGTGAATCGATCACCGTCGATAGCATCCGTTCGAGCGTTCTACAGTTCGTAATTTTTGATAACGTTCGACACCTTGTACACCACTATCAACCAACCGGCGTACACCGGGGAGAGCCGCTGTACCCCTGCACCGTCGTGTCTCGGGGGATGAGCGTGGGTGGAAATGGACCGTCGTATTTGTCCCTAATCCGTCGTCCCTGATACACCAGCGACGTGCTCTATCCGATCTCGAAGCGTGCTGTGAGTCGCTATGAGTACGCTGACACCGGTGTTCATGATGCCGGGTGGGATCGAACTCGCGATCATCCTCCTGCTCGTCGTACTCCTCTTCGGGGCGAACAGGCTCCCGGAGCTCGCCCGGGCCACCGGTCGATCGCTCGGTGAGTTCCACAAGGGACGTGAGGCGGTCGAACGCGAACTGATCGAAGCGACGACGCCCCCGACTCCCGAGATCGGAGCGGTCCCCGAGGCGGAACCGGCCGACTGATTCTTCGAGGCGCTGTTTCCGGTACACATCACGGTCTTCGAGCTGGACCCGCTCGGGTGGACGGACTCCGATTCGCGCGTTCGAGCCCGCGGGTTCGAGCTTCGCTCGTCGGAACGATCGCGTCTGACCGACGGGTGACCCGAGAGCGGGAACGGACATCGATCCGCCTCGACGGATTCAGTGCTCCAAGAACGTGTGACGGACGAAGTTGGCGACCCCACGACGGATCCGCTCGGTGATCGACTGATCCGAGACGCCGAACTCCGTCGCCAGGTCGGCCGTCGAGCACTGCCGGGGGACGGCGAAGTACCCCCGCTCGACGGCGCGGATCAGCGTCTCGCGCTGAGTGTCCGTCATCCCGAACAAGCGCGTTCCCGACTCACTTCTGGACTCGCGGAGCTGGTAGACCTGCAGGAGTCCGAAGTCGATATCCCGGTCCTCGCAGAACTCGTGGAACCTCCCCAGCCCGCCATAGACGCGAAACCGGATCGTGAACTCCCACTCATCGGGTGTCCCTGTGACGTTCATGATCTGGCCGTGGCACTTTCGGACGCCCTGGAACAACGAGTCGGAGGCGACGTCCCACTCGATCGCGAGCAGCGTCTGGTCCTCGAAGGCCTCGATCTCCGTGATATCGACGACCGAGGGGTGTCCGCCGACGCGCTCGACGAACGCCTCGCGGGCGGCGGGCGGCCCCGTCGTGGAGAAAAACAGCTCGGTTCGGTCGCCGCTCGGGACGTACGTCTCCAGGTCGATCGTCATGCCCTCGTCGAGCCGCAGAATCCGCCCGAGGACGAACGACCCCGGTTCGATCCCGGCTCGAACGATCACTACCATGAGCGACTGCTCGTTCGCCAGGAAAGTGCAATACGGTTATGTTTTTGTGAGGGTCCTCGGCAGATTGTTTTCGGGATTCGTATCAGGAAAAGAGGTTCGGAGGGCGGTACTCCTCACCGACACGCGGACAGCTCGACCGCCTGGGTCGTGGCGATCCATCGCGTCGACGGGTACGGGACGCTACAGAGGACGGCGACGTCGCCGCTCATCATGTAGAGTTCGTCGCCAGTGATCGGGCCGGGGCCGTGCGTACACTCGCTCTCGCGAGGCGTTGTGTCGGCGTTCGAGGTGCTCATCGGTGGTCTCCGTTGTACCGACGGACGTCGGGAGATAGCATGGATCAGACACCTGATACGCGAGGGATCGACTCCGTTCCTCGTCACAGCGTCCCACGACGAGTACTCACCCGATAGAGCCGCCGGAGCGGGTCGGTCGAAGGCCCGACCACGAGTGCCGACCCGTGGGACGTCCGATCGGTGGTGACCGATCACCCGGCACCGAACGAGGGCCGACTGCCGGCTTCCGACCGAACACCCGAACCGTTGCGTACAAACCGCCACCGAGCGATCGTGGGGTATGACCGACGACCCCGTTTCGGCGAGCTTTCTCCAGTCGTACATCGACGAGCACCACGGCTTCCTCTCGTGGCTCGGGACGTCCGTCGAGTCGGTGAGCGAGGGGACGATGGTGATGACGATCCCCTACGACGAGAAGCTCACGAACACCCGGCCGGGACGCGAGGAGGCCCCCGACATGCACGGCGGCGTCGCGGCGACGCTCGTGGACACGGCGGGCGGACTCGCCCAGCGCACGACGCTGGACAACCCGCTAGAGGGCGGCGTGGCGACGATCAACCTGAACGTGAACTACCTCCGGCCGGCGACCGCGGACCTGACCGCGACCGCCGAGGTGATCAGGGCGGGCTCGAGCGTCGGCGTGAGCGAGATCACCGTCGAGAGCACGACGAACGGGAAGACGGCGCCGGTCGCCACAGGGCAGGGCGCGTACCGCCTATTTAGAT
>SKXI01000107.1 GCA_007128515.1 Halococcaceae archaeon
AGCGCCGGCCGGGCGAGCGTCGTCATCCCGGCATCGACGCCGACGATCACCGCCCCCTCGACGGGCTTCACCGTGTTCACGCGGGTGAGCAGGACGCCCGCGTCCGCGACGAGATACCGGCCAGGCTCGACGACGAGCGTCGCGTCCACCTCGCCGAGCGCCTCCCTCGTGGCCTCCGCGACGGCCGCCAGGTCGAGCGGCTCCTCGCTTTCCTTGTACGGCACGCCGAAGCCGCCGCCGACGTCGACGAACTCCAGGTCGACGGGGACGGATCGGGCGAGCTCGCCCATCCGTGAGACGAGTTCTCGGTGGCTCTCGAGCTCCTCGCCGGAGACGCCGCTCCCGACGTGGGCGTGGAGACCGACGACGTCGAACCCGCGTTCGGCGGCGTCCGCGACGACCGCCTCCGCCCGGTCGTACGGGACACCGAACTTCGCGTCCGCGCCCGTCCTGACCTTCTCGTGGTGACCGGCGCCGACGCCGGGGTTCACCCGGACGCAGAGCCGTCCCCAGTAGCCCCGCTCGTCCAGCCGATCGACCGTGTCCTCCGCGCCGACGGTGATCGTGAACCCCGGGTCGTTCCGCCCGGTCGCGATCGCGAGGTCGAGGTCCTCCTCGGGGGGGTTCACCGCCGTGTACTGCACCCGTTCGGGGGGGAAGCCGGCGTCGAGCGCGCGTTCGACCTCCCCGGCCGAGGCACACTCGACGCCCGCGCCGCAGGCCTCGAGCGTCCTGAGCACCGTCCACGCGGTGTTCGCCTTCGCGGCGTAGTGGACTTCTGCACCGGAAAACGCCGACGCGAACCGGTCGTAGTTCTCGCGTACCCGTTCGAGGTCCTGGACGTACAGCGGCGTCCCGTGCGTGTTCGCGAGTCCGGTCAGCCGCGACCGGTCCCAGTCGGCGAGCCGCCTGACGGGAGCGCTCACGACCGCAACGCCTCCTCGCGCTCGGTGGCCTCCACCGTGCTCGCCTCGACCTCGAGGGCGACCACGGCGGGCTTGTACGCCCCACCCTCGAAGAGGTCGTGCTCGCCGAGCGACGACTCGACGAACCGGGTGAACGCCCGCCGTTCGGGCGGGAGTTCGCCGTAGCGTATCTCCTCTTCGACCAGGTCGTAGATCGGGATCCGAGGGGTCAAGAGGGTGTTCTCCGCGACGACGCTTCCCTCGCCGACGACGAACCCGCTCGTCACGCGACAGCCCGCGCCGAGCGAGACGCCGTCCTCGACGATCACGGGGGTGTTCTCGACCGGTTCGAGCACGCCGCCGATCAGCGTGTTCGCCCCGATCTTGACGTTCTCACCGATCTGTGCACACGAGCCGACCGTGTCACAGGAGTCGACGAGCGTCCCGTCGCCGATGTAGGCGCCGATGTTGACGAACGCCGGGCTCATCAGGATCGCGTCGCCGCCGACGTACGCCCCGCGCCGGATGACGGTGCCGTCGGGCGTGTTTCGCGTGCCGCGTTCGGCCAGGTCGTCGGTTCTGCGAAGCGGGAGCACGTCGTAGTAGGTGACGCCGCCGTACTCCCTGGGTTCGGTCGGGGAGAGCCCGAACGTGAGCAGTACGCCGCGTTTGACCCACTCGTTGGCCTCCCACTCCCCGTCGCGCTCCTCGGCAGCCCGGATCTCGCCCGCCTCGAGCGCGTCGAGGAACGCCTCGATCGTCGCTCGCTCGTCCGTCCCCGTCTCGGCGGCCGTGAGCCCCGCCTCCGAGCGCTCCCACAGCGCCTCGACCTCCGCCTCGAGTGTCCCGCTCATACGGATTCGTCCGTCATCAGGTCGGAAAAATCATACCATCCCGGCGAACGCGGCGCGAGCCAGACCGCCGCATCGAGCGCGCCCTCCGCGAACACCCGCCGGCTCTCGGCGCGGTGGGTGAGCCGAAGCTCCTCCCCGCCGCCCGCGAGCAGGACCTCGTGCTCGCCGGTGATCGTCCCCGCCCTGCGAGCGTGGACCCCCACCTCGCCGGTCTCGCGCGGCGCCTCGCCCTCGCGGCCGTGGACCCGTCCGGTCGTCTCCCGTGCCGACTCGATCTCCTCTAGCAAGCGGTTCGCGGTTCCGCTCGGGGCGTCCCGCTTTCGGTTGTGGTGGGTCTCGGTGAGCTCGATATCGTACTCCGGAAGCGTCGCCGCCACCTCGTGCACAAGCGCCGAGAGGACGTGGACCCCCCGGGAGAAGTTCGCCGCCTTGAGCACCGGAACCGACTCGCTGGCCGCGCGCAGCCGCTCTTCCCGTTCCTCGTCGAACCCGGTCGTCCCGACCACGCAGGGAACCCCGATCTCCGCACACGCCTCGACGTACGCCACGCTGGACTCCGGGCCGCTGAAGTCGACGAGGACGTCCCCGCCCCGTTCGGCGAACAGGTCGGGTAGCTGTGGGGCGAGCGCCCCGGGTCGCTCCGAACTCCCGCTCACCCCCCAGTTCGTCACGCAGTCGTCGCGTCCCTCGGCGACGTCGCGGACCGCGGTTCCCATCGCACCGTCCATGCCCGTCGGGACGACCTGGATCATCCGACCACTGGCTCCGGCGTCGGCGCGTCCGCCAGTTCCGCGAGCACCCGTTCGAGGCGCTCCCTCGTCGCCTCCGTCGGGCGAGTGAGCGGCAGTCGGAGCTCCGGTCGGCAGTGGCCGCGGATCGCCATCGCCTCCTTGACCGGGATGGGGTTCGACTCGGCGAACAGGACACGCATCAGGGGTCCGAGTTCGTGGTGCCACTCGCGGGCACGCTCGTAGTCGCCGGCGAGCGCCGCGCCGACCATCGCGAACGTACGCTCGGGTTCGACGTTCGCACAGACGCTGATCGTCCCTCGTCCGCCGATCGAGAGCGTCGGCAGCGTCAGCGCGTCGTCGCCGGAGAGCACGACGAACGACTCGTCCCGTGTGCGCTCGACCACCTCGCCGATCAGCCCGAGGTCGCCGCTGGCGGCCTTGTAGCCGACGACGTTCTCGTGTTCGGCGAGGCGGACGGTGCTCTCGACGTCGATCGACCGACCCGTTCGGCCGGGCACGTTGTAGACGATCTGTGGCAGATCGACCCTATCGGCGATCGCGAGGTAGTGTGCCTCCATCCCCTCCGGCTCGGGACGGTTGTAGTACGGCGAGATGAGGAGCAGTCCGTCCGCACCGGCGTCCGCGGAGCGCTCGGAGAGTTCGAGCGCCTCGCGCGTGTTGTTGCTCCCGCTGCCGGCGATGACGGGGACGTCGTCGACTGCATCGACGACCGTCTCGACGACCTCGACGTGTTCGTCGTGGCTGAGCGTCGCGCTCTCGCCGGTCGAGCCGACCGGGACGAGGCCGTCGACGCCCGCCCTCTCGAGTCGCTGGGCGTCCGCGCGGAGTGATTCGTGATCGATACGTTCGTCGTCCGTGAAGGGCGTCACCATCGCGGGGTAGACGCCCTCGAACGTGGGGTGTGTCATTGCTGTGTGGGTTTCGTCGTCGCAGGTGTGGTGGTCGCGCGGTGCCCGGGGACGGCCCGCGACGAGGTCGCCACGCTCGCCGGGAGCCTCACGCCGCGCGTTTTTTCGAGAAGAGTGACGCCACGCTCTC
>SKXI01000343.1 GCA_007128515.1 Halococcaceae archaeon
GCGCGGACCGCCGAGGCCGTCTCCGGGGTCGTCGAGCGGTTCGCCGAACTCGACCTGTCGCCGTTCGTGCCCGAGGCGGGGACGGACGTCGTCGGTGCGACGCCGTACGCGGAGACGACCTCCGACACCGTCGGGACGGCCCTCGCCCGGAACGGATCGGACCAGCGATGGGATCGAGTGGTTCGGTTCGGGGTCGCGAATCGAACCGCCGAACACCTGCTACTCGCCCGGGAGGACGAGCCGACGGTCCGGTTCGCGTCGACGATCGCACCCGACGAGCGAGGCGAAGAGCGACTCCTCGCCCTCAAGGGTTCGGTCGTGGACCTCGCCGGGACACCCGGCCGAACGCCACGTGAGCTCTTCGATCCCGGGGAGATCGCTCTCGCATTGTTCGACCGAACCGGGGATGAAGAGCGGATCTCGACCGTCCTCGCTCCGGACGCCGAGACGCTCGTCGAGCGGGTCGCGGTCGTTCTCGGCGCGAACCGATAACCGATCGACGATCAGGCGTCGTCCTCGTCGTCCGTCACGCCGTCGTCATCGTCGTCGATGACCTCGTCGTCGTCCTCTTCGTCGTCATCGTCGTCGATGACCTCGTCGTCGTCCTCTTCGTCGTCGTCGATGACCTCGTCGTCTTCCTCGTCGTCGTCGATGACCTCGTCGTCCTCTTCGTCATCGACCATCTCGTCGTCCTCTTCGTCGTCATCGACCATCTCGTCGTCTTCCTCGTCGTCGAACGTGACGGTGACTTCCTCGTCCATCCCGTCGACTTCGACCTCCTCTTCGGCTTCGTCGTACTCGTCGTGGTCGGCGACGACGGTGTACTCGCCGTCGGTGACGGTGGCCTCCGCCTCGCCGTCGGCGTCGGTCTCCGCCTCGTCCTCCTCGTCGGGCCAGATCCCGCCGAGCAGGCCTTCCTCGTCCTCGACGGTGACGGTCGCGCCCTCGACGGGCTCTCCCATATCGTCCTCGACGGTCACCGTGAGCGTGTACTCCTCTTCGTCCTCATCGTCGTCTTCCTCCTCGTCGTCGTCCACGAGGTCATCGTCCTCTTCCTCGTCGTCCACGACGTCGTCGTCTTCCTCCTCGTCGTCCACGAGGTCATCGTCCTCTTCCTCGTCGTCCACGATGTCGTCGTCTTCCTCCTCGTCGTCGGCACAGCCTGCGAGGCCGACGAGCGTGACCGCACCGGTCGCTGCTACGAACCGCCGTCTGCTGAGTCGTTTCTCGGACATGAGTCATCGCCAGTTACCGCCGCGAGACGGGTAACCCGCAGGCCTGCGAACGCGTGGCTTTCCGTGTCCGCTACCGACGGACCCGCGAGAGCACCGGGATCTCCGCGATCCGGTCCTCGTCGAGTCGGTCCCAGAGGAGACCAGGGGGTTTCGATCCCGACGCCGGCCGCAGGACGCGATCCGGGGTCACGATCAGGTCCATCGGCACGTCGTGGTCGTCGGTCTCGACCCCCTCGGAGAGCACCTGCATCCCGTGGACGGTCGTCGCGACGGTGGTCTCCTCGTCCACGAGGTCGAACTCCCGGAGCACCGCGAACTCGAGGTCGGAGTATCCCTCGCCCTTCCCGATCCGGGCACCGTCGTCGGTCACGGCGACGCTCCCGGCGACGACGAGGTCGATCGGTTCGACCTCCTCCGGTCCCACGGGGACGGCGTGCTTCGAGACGCCGGAGACCGTCGTCGCCTCGTCGATATCGGAGACCTCCGCGGGGTCGAGCCGGAGGAACGGCTCCTCGCTCGTCAGTCGTGGCTGGGCCATGTAGAGCGTCTTGCCCTCGCGCAGCGCCCGACGGCGGACCGGGAGCTGTGGGGCGTCCGGGTTCGCTTTCAGCACGTCGGCCTCCCGCCACTCCGCCTGTTCGGTGAGCCGGTCGGCGGCCGTCTCGGCCCCCGCGAAGTTCGGGATCCGGCCGTGTGGCGGGAATGGAAAGCGCGCCTCGCCGCTTCCCTCGAGTTCGTCCCAGACCCGTTCCCTGAGCGCCTGTTTGTCCATACCGGATCGAGGGGTACCGTCACCTCAAGCCTGTGGAACTATGGCGCGGCCACGAGTACGCGAGCTATGGCACACGAGTTCAGCACGGTGGCGATCGGCGACGTCGACCCGACGCCCTCCGCGGGGTCGGGCACCGACCACGTTGACCTGGCGGGCGAACTCGGCTGTACCGAGATGGTCCCGAAGGTCTGGTACCTCTCGCCGGGGGACGCGATGAGCTACCACCGCCAGGCCGAACAGGAGGAGTTCTACCTCCCGCTCGACGGCCCCGGGAGGCTCCGGATCGGCGACGAGGTACACGACGTACCGGAAGGAACCGCGGTCCGGATCCCGCCGGAGACGCCGCGACAGGTGCTCAACGACACCGGAGAGGGCGTCCACCGGTGGCTGATCGTCGGCGCACCGGCGGTCGAGGACGACGGTCGGCCGGTCGAGGAGTGAGGACGGGTGGAGCACCGTCGGTGTCCCGACTGCGGCGTGACGATGGCGGGAGGCGAGGTGGCCGACCACGGGAGCACCGCCGTCCGGTTCAGGACCGAGGGACCGAGAGAGGGCTTCTTGGGCCGGTTCACGGCGAAGAGCTTCCCGATCGACGGCTACGTCTGTCCCGAGTGTGGGCTGGTGCGGCTCTCCGCCGAGGGCGAGTAGCGGTTCAGTTCCGCCGCGCAAACCACAGGGTTTTGACCCGACCCGACGACAGGGTGAGACATGACGGAGGCGACGGGGATCGTCGGGGAGTTCTTCTCGCTCAAAGACGAGAGCGACGCGGACCTGTTGATGATGCAGTGTGGGGACTTCTACGAGTTCTTCGGCGAGGACGCGGAGAGGGTGGCCGAGGAACTCGACCTGCGGGTCTCACAGAAGTCCTCGCACGGCTCGTCGTACCCGATGGCGGGCGTGCCGGTGAGCGAGCTCACGCCGTATCTCAAAGCGCTCGTCGAGCGCGGGTTTCGCGTCGCCGTCGCCGAGCAGTACGAGACCGAGGAGGGGCTCGCACGCGAGATCGTCCGGATCGCGACGCCCGGCACGCTGCTCGAGACGAGCGACGCGGAGGCGACGTACATCGCGAGCGTCGTTCGCGAGGACGAGAGCTACGGCCTCGCGTTCGCGGACGTGACGACCGGGCGCTTTCTCGTCACGGACGTCGAGGGCGCGGAGCGGGCGATCACCGAGTGTTACCGGTTCGACCCGGTCGAGGTGCTCTGTGGTCCCGGCGTTCGGGAAGAGGAGGGATTCCTCGACGACCTGTGCGAACGGACGGGTGCGTCGCCCGCGACGTGTGACGAGGGGGCGTTCGCGCCCGGCCGGGCAGCGCACCGGGTACGGGAACAGTTCGGGAGCGAGACGCTCTCGAGCATCGGTCTGGAGGGAGACGCTCCGGCGGTCACGGCCGCGGGAGCGGTGCTCGCGTACGTCGAGGAGACCGGCGTGGGCGTGCTCGCGTCGATGACGCGGCTCACCCCCTACACCGGAGCGGACCACGTCTCGCTCGACGCGACGACCCAGCGGAACCTCGAACTGACGGAGACGA
>SKXI01000297.1 GCA_007128515.1 Halococcaceae archaeon
AACCCCTCGACCGACTATCAGCATGGAAATAGACCAATCGTTGGACGTGAAGACCGACACCCTGCTGGACCGGGCGGTCCTGTACACGGCGATGTTCTTCTTCGCGATGACGATCGTGCTGGTGTCGGTCCAGGTTTCGCTCCGGTACCTCCCGATCGAGATCGGGATCGGCCACTGGACGGAGCCGCTCTCGCGATACATGCTCATCGTGGGGACGTTCTTCGGGGCGGCCGTCGCGGCCCGGAACCGCGAGCACATCAGCATGTACTTCATGCTCGAACGGGTCGAGGCCAGAGCCCCGCGCTTTCACGCAGGGCTCCAGCTCGTCGTGAGCGTCGTCGTGGTCGGCTTCCTCGCGATCGCCGTCGCGGCCGGGATCACCACGGCGACGAGGAACTGGGGGAACTACTTCGGCGGCGTCTACATCGTCACGATGGGGCAGATGATGACGCTCATCTCGATCGGTCTGGCGCTGTACCTGTTCTACTCGCTGCTGGAGTTCAGGGATCGGATCCTCGTCGCACGGGATAGGCTGCTCCGCGGCGAGCTCCCACTGACTGCACGGGAGTCGTCGGCCGACGAGGGGTCGGGACGGTAGCCATGGTCAACGAGCTCTACGTCATCGGGGTCCTCTTCCTGGGCGTCCTGCTGTTGCTCTACGCGATGGGCGTGCCGGTCGCGATCGCGATGGGCGCCACCTCGGTCGTCGTCATGCTCTCGCCGTACGGTCCCGCGTTCAGCCTGGAGACCGTCGCCAACCCGTTACTGTTCGGGCTGAACACGTTCTCGCTGCTCGCGATCCCGTTCTATCTGCTGCTCGGCCGGCTGATGAACCGGATGGGCTTCACCGAGGAGCTGTTCGACTTCGCGAACGCGCTCGTCGGCTGGCTCCGGGGTGGGATCGCGCAGGTCAACGTCGTCGCGAGTATGCTCTTTTCCGGGATGTCCGGTCTCGCGGTCGCGGACGCCTCCGGACTCGGCCGGGTGGAGTTCACCGCGATGAAAAACTACGGCTACGACGACGACCTCTCGATCGGTGTCACCGGCAGCTCCTCGATCATCGGACCGATCATCCCCCCGAGCGTGCCGGTGATCATCTACGGCGTGCTCGCCGAGGAGTCGATCGGCGCGCTCTTCCTCGCCGGCATCGTCCCTGGGGTCATGCTCGGTATCGCGATCATGTGTCTCGTCTACGTCCTCGTCCGGATGCGGGGGATGGAGGCGACCGGCAAGCTCGACGTGCGTCGGATCGGTTCGACGTTCGTGAAGGCGCTCCCGGCGCTGCTCATCCCGATCATCATCATCGGCGGGATCCTCGGGGGCTTCTTCACCGCCACCGAGGCCGGCGCGGTCGCCGTGATCTACACGCTCGTCATCGGCGCGGTCTGGGGCGATATGACCCTCCCGCAGTTCTACGGGGAGGTCCGCGACAGCACGATCGAGACGTTCGCCCTGACGTTCATCATCGCGATCGCGGCGCTGTACGGGCTGGTGGCGCTCAGGCTCCAGCTCCCCCAGCTCATGGTCGAGGCGATCACGGCGCTCACCGAGGACACGACGATGATCCTGCTGTTGCTCGTCGTCCTCCTGCTCGTCGTGGGGACGTTCATGGAGACGATCGCGGCGATCACGATCCTGGTGCCCGTGCTCATGCCGGTGATCTCCATCGCCGGCATCGACCCGATCCACTTCGGGATCGTCATGATCCTGACGCTGATGATCGGGCTCCTCACGCCACCGTTCGGCATCATCCTCTTCGTCCTCGACAAGGTGACGCCCGTCGCGCTAGAGGACATCATGATCTACGTCGTCCCGTTCTACATCCCGCTGGTCGCCGTCTTGCTGTTGATCATCTTCTTCCCGGACCTGGTGACGTTCGTCCCCTACGAGCTGATGAACTAAGGGATCCGTTTCCCGATTCCTCCAGGGGCGCGACGGTCGGCGCTTCGACGACGGCCGAACACCCGCGAGACCCCGACTGACCCCCGCGAGACCCCGACCGACCCCCGCGAGACCCCGACCGACCCCCGCAGAGCGATTCACGGCGATCATCGTAGTAGCTCGTCGTTCCTCGACCGCGAATCGAACGACGCCGGTGATCCGGGCGCCCGGGGGATCCGGTCGGCTACGGCGATCCGTATCAGCCCTCGGGAAACGGCGGGAGCCGGCCGTCCTCGAACGCCAGCGCCTCCGGCTCGCCGACGACGCGGAGGTCCTCTCGCTCCCGGGCCCGCTCGACGAGCGCCTCCGAGACGACGAGGCGCTTCAGGTGCATCGTGTCCCGGATCCGTGCGACCCGTACGGAGTCGGGATCGACGACCCCGATCGTCGACAGCCCCGCGACGACGCCCGCCCGGTCGGTCTCGAGCACCGGGGGGACGCGAACCCCGCGGGGCGTGCTCGCGGTGAGGGCGTTTATCAGGGTCTTGGACGGGTTCATCGCCTCCACCAGCTCCTCGTGGACGAAGTCGGCGAGTCCGAGCCCGACCGCGTTGCCGTGGGAGGGCTCGGTCAGCGACCGGGTGTAGATCCGCTTCACCTCCGGGCGCTCGGGTGCGGGCTCGTTCAGGCCGTAGACCATCCGACCGATCACGTTCGGGTCCATCCCTGGACCGCTCACGTCCTTGCCCATCCGATCGATCACGAGGAGGTCGAGTTCGTCGAACGGGATCCTCGGGAGCAGCTCGTAGGCGCGTTCGAGGAGTTCGGCCTCCCGATCGAGAAACCCCTCGGGAGGGATCCCCTCGACGATCGTCGTCTCGTCGTGCTGGTCTTCGACGACGGCGATCCCGCCGACGATCGGGAGCCGTTCGAGCAACAGCCCCGTGATCTCCGGGATCATGTTCCGGAAGCTCCAGTCGACCGCCCAGGTGTGGGCCGTCTTCGCCCCCGGCTGGTTGCCCATCCCGATGACGAGCATCTTCGAGAGCCCGCTCTCGACGGCCCCGCTGAAGTCGGTGTGGGGTTTGATCCGGTTGATCGGGACGATCGCGTCGGCGCCCATCGCGGTTTCGTCCGTATACACCGGGACGTCCCGCTCGGGGGTACGGCCGACCTCGAGGACCTCCATCGACGACTCGATCCGGCAGCCCACCGACTCCTCGGTCACGCCGAGCGCCGCCAGCTTCCCGCGCTGGCCGTCGGCGGTCGCACCCCCGTGGCTGCCCATCGCCGGGAAGACGAAGGGGTCGTAGCCCCGGTCGCGGAACGCGCGAACCGCCCCCTCGACGAGGATCGGGAGCGCGTTGATCCCCCGGCTGCCCACGCCGAGGGCGACGCTGCCGCCGTCGGGTATCCGGTCGAGCGACAGGTCGGCGACCGCCCGGTCGACGTGGTTCCCGATCCCGTGTTCGGGGATCGGGTCGGTCTCCCACAGCTGTTCGATGGTCCCGAACCGGGGGATCGGCGTCTCCCCGCAGGCGTCGAGCACGGTCGACTCGGGAACGGTCAGTGGCGAGGACATCGGTATCACCTACCACGTATTCACACGCGGCGGTTAAGTGTATCGAGCGGGCGGGATCGATCGGTGGAGAGGG
>SKXI01000498.1 GCA_007128515.1 Halococcaceae archaeon
CCGAGGCTCGCGGCGTGCATCGCGGTCCGCAACGCGACCCACGCCTGGTTCGTACAGATGTTCGACGTCGCGCGCTCGCGCCGGATGTGCTGTTCGCGCGTCTGGAGCGTGAGCGTGTACGTCCGCTTTCCGGCACTGTCCTCGCTCGCGCCGACGAGCCGACCGGGCACCTGCCGGAGGAACTCCTCCCGGGTGGCGAACAGCCCGAGACCCATGCCGTAGCTCGTCGGCATCCCCAACGTCGCTGCGTCGCCGACGACGACGTCGACGCCGACGTCGACCGGTCTGGAGAGGACCGACAGCGCGACCGGGTCGCTGCCGAGAACGAACATCGCGTCGTTCTCGTCCGCGAGCTCGCCGAGCTCCCCGAGGCGTTCCTCGATCGTCCCCCGTACTGTCGGGTTATCGGCGTAGAGCATCACGACCTCCTCGTCGACGGCCTCGGAGAGCGCCTCGACGTCGGCGTTCGCGTCGTCGGTCGGGTAGCTCTCGACGACGAGCCCGGCTCCGTCGGCGTAGTTCTCGAGCACCGATCGGCGTCCCTCGCGGAGCAGGTCCGGGACGAGCACGCGGTCGCCGCTCGTCCCTCGCACCCGTTGTGCGAGCGTCGCCGCCTCGCCGAGCGCGGTCGCCGCGTCGTGCATCGAGCAGTTCGCCACCTCCAGTCCGGTGAGTTCGACCAGCATCGACTGGTACTCGAAGAGCGCCTGGAGGAAGCCCTGAGTGAGTTCGGGCTGGTACTGGGTGTAGCTCGTGAGGAACTCCTGTCTGTCCGCGACGTGGTCGACCAGCGAGGGGACGTAGTGGTCGTAGTGGCCGCGGCCGAGGAACTCGGTGAGGTCGTCGTTCCGGCCGAGCGTCCGTCCGATCTCCTCTCTGATCTCCCGTTCGTCCCGGGGTTCGATATCGAACTCGCCGTCGAAGCGTACGCTCTCTGGAATGTCGAAGAGCGCCTCCTCGTCGTCCGCGCCGACCGCCGAGAGCATCTCGTCGACCTCCTCGGCCGTGTGCGGCGCGAACGGACTGCCCTCCGTTCGGCTCATCGGACCCCTCCGAACCGCCCGCCGTATCCGTGGTCGTCCATCACACGATACGGTTACGACCGCGAGTATATGATATCGGTGGTTGGGCTCAGGCGATCTGCGCTTCGTACTCCTCGGGCGAGAGCAGCGCGTCGAGTTCGCCGGTGTCCTCGGTGTCGATCTCGATCATCCAGCCCTCCCCGTACGGGTCGTCGTTGACGAGTTCCGGCTGATCCGCGACCGTCTCGTTGACAGCCGAGACCGTGCCCGAGACGGGTGCGTAGAGGTCCGAGACCGCCTTGATCGACTCGACGACGCCGAAGGCGTCCTCCTGGGTCACGTCGTCTCCCTCGGAGGGAAGTTCGACGAACACCACGTCGCCGAGTTCGTCCTGTGCGAAGTCGGTGATGCCGACGCGAACCGTCCCGCCCTCCTCGCGCGCCCACTCGTGACTCTCCAGGTACCGGAGCTCGTCGGGTATCTCGAAGCTCATACCCCCTCCACGAAACGGGGGGACTCAATCCTTGCCCTTTTTTCCTCGCCGCGGATCCGTACCGCGACCTCGGTACCCGGCTCGGCGAGCTCGCTCGGGACGTAGCCGAGGCCGATCGGCTCGTCCAGGGTGGGGCTCATCGTCCCGCTGGTCACCTCCCCGACCTCCTCGCCGTCGTGGACGATCGGGTAGCCGTGTCGCGGGATCCCCCGCTCGGCGAGCCCGATACCGACGAACAGCTCCGACGGACCGTCGTCTCTCTCGCGCGCGAGGGCCTTGCGCCCGACGAACTCCGTGTCGAGGTCGACGGCGAAGTCGATCCGTGCCTGGAACGGGGTTCGAGGGTTCTCCTCCGGGTGGAAGTCCTGTCCCGAGAGGAGAAAGCCCGCCTCCATCCGAAGCGTGTCGCGCGCGCCGAGGCCGCAGGGCTGGCACTCCAGCGCGTCCCAGACGGACTCTGCTTCGTCCCACGGACAGAGCACCTCGAAGCCGTCCTCGCCCGTGTACCCCGACCGCGCGAGGAGGCAGTCGACCCCCTCGACCGTCCCCTCGGTGAACGCGAACCGTGAGATACCGGAGACGTCCACGTCGGCTGCCTCGTCGACGAGCGCCGGTGCCTCGGGGCCCTGTACCGCGTACATCGCCCACCCTTCGGTCTCGTTCTCCACGTCGCAGTCGAGGCCCCACTCCTCTCCGTGCTCGATCCACCGCGTCTCCATCTCCTCGTCGTGGCCCGCGTTCGGGATGAAGAGGAACTCCTCCTCGCCGAGCCGATAGAAGACCGTGTCGTCGAGCATGATCCCCTCGTCGTTCGTGATCGCGGCGTATCGGGCTCGACCGACCGGCATCTCCACCGCGTCGTTCGTCGTGAGCCGGGTCATCAGCTCGGCGGCGTCGGGCCCGGAGACCCTGATCTCGCCCATGTGCGAGACGTCGAAGATCCCCACCCGCTCTCTCACCGCCGTGTGCTCCTCCCGTATCGAGTCGAACTCGACCGGCATGTCCCAGCCACCGAACTCGATCACCCGCGCGCCACTGGCCTCGTGTGTGGCGGCGAGCGGCGGATTGCGTACCATGGCCCACGCTCGACCGCCAGGGTCTAAGGGTTTCGTATCCCGGTGGCGACCGAATAAACCGTCCGTCGAGATACGAAATACGGCCGACCACGACGAGGACCGGGGAGAACGTCACGGTCGGGAACGATCCCCCGTTCCGGGAGGGGGAACCCGGTGTGCTGTCGCCACGAGCGGTGAGCCGATACGGCTCCCACGACCCACAGGGGACCACCGTTCCGGGGTTCGGCATGCATCCGGGCCACCTCGAACCGGGTTCCGGGACGGTCGGGTAGGGGTCCAATGGTGGCTGTGACGTGTATTTCGGCATCCGCTAAACGGGCGTTCGTGACGAACGAGTTCGGTATCGTCAACGTGGCCGACCTCCCACGCGAACGGTTCCCGGAGTCGGGGACCGCCCGTCGGACGTCACCGGAGCGCTCGGCTCTTCCGAGATTCGCGTGAACACCGTGACCCTCGGTCCCGGGGATGCGACGGCCACCACACTCACACGCGCGCCAGGGAGAGGTTTACGTCGCACTCGACGGGGGTCAGCTCCGGATCGAGGCTTAGGTCTCCGTGCTGTCGCCGGGCGACCTCGTCCGGATCGGGCCCGATTCCGTTCGGAGCGTCCACGACGGGAGCGAAGGGATCGGACCTGGCTCACGGTCGGAGCTTCACCCAGTGGAACCGTCGAGGAATTCGGCGAGTAGCGGATGCCCGAAGAGGGGGACGATCGGACCGACTCGGAGGGATCATCGTAGCCGATCGTAGCTCTCAGGGGTACAGATCACCGGTGTCGCTCGATTCGGGCTCGAGGAACTCTGAGTCTCTACGCCGATCCCTATCACGTCGGGTGAGGAGGGGGATATCGTGGACGTGGTGGCCTGTAGACCCCCAGAACGTCGTCCGTGCTCCCTAGCTCGGGCGAGGCGCAGGGCGGTCACGGAACGGTCTCTCACG
>SKXI01000490.1 GCA_007128515.1 Halococcaceae archaeon
CTCCGGGGGGAACGCGAGCTCCGAGCAGTCGAGACAGCGGCCGGCCTCGAGACGGTAGCGCTGGGGGATCGACCGCTGCCAGGTCGGCACGCTCACGTACGCGCCGCCGCCGTCGGGTGGTCCCGACGTGATCATCCCACGTGCCCGGAGGTACTCTGCGTAGTCGATCGTGTGGTCCCCATCCAGATCGAGCGAGGTCGGGACCGTCCCGTCACACTCGACGGCGAACGCATCAGCGCCGGCCCCACTCCCGTGAGAGACCGCGAGGATCGACCCCGCGCCCTCCGAGAGCGCACGGGCGAGCGAGAGCGGGACGCTCGCGGCACCCGTGTCGCCGAGGTCCTGGACCGTCGCACACCGCTGGACCGCCTCGGCCTCGATGCCGATCCGGTCCGTCACCCTGTACGGGAGTGTGCCGTCCGGTGCCTGGATCGCGACCGCAATGGGTTCGACATCGGTCTCCAGTCCGTCGACCGCACCGCCGACCGTCTCCGAGAACGCCCGTCGGTCGTAGCTCGTCACGCCGAGGCCCTCGGTCGTCTGGGACCCGGTCGCCCGGAACCGCGTACCGGGGTACGGCCGGGAGAACTCCGTCCGGTCGGTGATCCGGACGGGTCCGGTCGGCGCGAGGACGAACGCCGCCGCGCCGGCGCCGACCGCGTGGTCGATCGCGGTGTCGGGGTCGCCGCGCGGTGTGTCGGCCGCGACGACGAGCGCACTCTCGCCACCGGCTTCGATCGCGTCCATCGCCGCGAAGAGCGCCCGCGTCCCGGCGCGCGTGCTCCCGGTGAAGACGTGGCTCGTCACTCTCTCGTCGAGCCCGGCCATCGCCCCGAGGCGAACCGAGAGGTCCCCCTCGGCGAGCGGCGGCGTCGTGCTCGCGAAGCCGAGCCAGTCGACGTCTCTCCCCTCGATATCACCAGCCTCGAGCGCTCGCTCGGCCGCCTCGTACGCCATCGTCAGTGCGTCCTCGTCGGCCGCCGGGACCGCCTTCTCGTCTATTCCCGATCCCTGGAACCGGCCCCAGGCCTCGGCGATCGTTTCGGCGGCGATCCTCCCTCGCGGTGCGTACGCACCGACCGATAGGATCCCGATCATGCGCCGACCTCCTCGCGCTCGAAGACGTGGATGACCGCGGCCCCGCCGCTCCCGCCGACGTTGTGTGTCACCCCTCGACGAGCGCCCTCGACCTGTCGCTCGCCCGCCTCGCCCGAGAGCTGCTCGAACGCCTCGACCACCTGGCCCGCGCCGGTCGCGCCGATCGGGTGGCCCTTCGACTTCAGCCCGCCGGAGGTGTTCACCGGGAGCTCTCCACCCCTCTCCGTGGCTCCCGACTCGATCAGCGTGCCCGCCTCGCCCCGCCCGCAGAACCCGAGGTCCTCGTAGGCGAGCAGTTCGGCGATCGCGAAGCAGTCGTGGACCTCGGCGAAGTCCACGTCCTCCGGTCCGATCCCCGCCATCCCGTAGGCGGCCTCGGCGGCGCGCTCGCTCGCGGGAACCCGCGTGTAGCTCTCTCGCTGGAACAGTCCTATATGATCGCTTCCCGCGCCGACGCCGGCGATCCGGATCGGCTCGTCGGTGTAGTTCGAGACAACCTCCTCGCTGGCGACGAGCGCACACGCCGCCCCGTCGGAGGTCGGACAGCAGTGATAGAGAGTGAGCGGGTCGGCCACGACCGGTGCGGATTCGGCCTGCTCGAGCGTGCACTCGAAGCCGAGCTGTGCGTGGGGGTTTCGCGCCCCGTTGGCGTGGTTCTTCACCGCGACCCGAGAGAGCTGTTCCCGGGTGGTGCCGTACCGTTCCATGTGCGCGCTCGCCATCTGTGCGTACGTCCCGGAGAAGGTCGTCCCCGAGAGCCGCTCCCACTCCGTCTCTCCGGAGACCCCGAGCCAGTACTTCGTCGCGTCGGCGCTCGTGTCGCTCATCACCTCGAACCCGCCCGCGAGGACCACGTCCGCCATCCCCGAGCGGATCGCCTGCACCGCGCTCCGGAGCGCGAACCCGCTCGCCGCGCAGGCGTTCTCGACCCTCGTGCAGGGGATCCCACCGAGACCGACGTGTTCGGTGACCGCCGGCCCCGGGAGGCCGAGCTGGCGGCCGCCGACACCGAGGGTTCCCACGAACGCCTCGTCTATCGCCTCGCTCTCCATGCCCTCCGGGACGCTCTCTAGGGCGTCCTCGAACGCCGTACGGGACAGTGACCGGTAGCTCTCGTCCGGGAACGCGCCGAAGTCCGACTGGCCCGCGCCGACGAGGTAGGCCTCTCGCATGGACTCGATGTTCGCCCGGCCCGAATAAGCCTGCCGTCTCACACGGTACTGATACTGTCGGCTGTAACCATGTGGAGATTCTCTCCACCCCGTACTGGCGAGAATCTTCAACGACGTACAGCCGACAGTATGAGAGGGATCATCGGAGTCGACCGTCCCCCCGGGGCGAACACGTCACCGGTGTCGTTCGGTTTCGTCGTCGACGAACGACTGATTTCTACGATGACCCCCTGACGTACCGACCGGACCGCTGATACCGGCGGGTACCGATCTCGACCCATGGACGAACTCGAGGTCCGGGAGGCGAGAAGCGAGCCCGCGGTCGACGCGCTCTACCCGGTCGTCTCCGAACTCCGCGATCTGGAGAGAGAGGAGTACCACGACCTGTACGCGGCGATGCGCGAGGAGGGATACCACCTCTTCGGGGGCTACGTCGACGACGAGCCGGTCGCTGCGGCGGGCGTCCGCGTCGGGACGAACTTCTACCTCGGCCGCCACGCCTACGTCTACGATCTGGTGGTGACCGAAACGGAGCGATCGAAGGGCCACGGGAGCGCGCTGCTCTCGTTCGTCAACGAGTGGGCGAGTGAGCGCGACTGCGAGGCGGTCGAGCTCGAATCGGGGCTCTGGCGCGAGGAGGCCCACCGGTTCTACGAGGCGAACGGCTACGAGAAGTACTGCTTCTCGTTCGTCTACGACCTCGCGTGACGCCGAGACACCGGGGGAGCGACCCCCGAGACGCCGATCACCGAACGATGGAGGCGAACCGGCGCAGCTGTTCGCGCTGGTCACGTGCGCTAAACCGCGCCACGACCGTCTCGACGCCCGCGTCCGCGTCGCGTTCGAGATGCTCCGCGACGACGCGGAGGGTGGCCCGAACGCCCCACGCCGCCGGACGTCCTCGTCGCTCAGCTCGCCCCACGCGGGGTAGTAGCGGTCGAGGAACGTGCGCACCTCCTCGATCGCCGCCGCCTCGGTCCCCGCGATCACCACGTCCCGGTAGTAGGCGGCCTCGAACGGTTCCCCGCCGCGGCCACTTCGGCGACGAGGTCGCGTGCTCTGTCGATCCCCGCCGCGTACATCTCGGTCGACTGGCCGATCGGGAGCCAGCCGTTCCAGTGTCTCGCGATCCGCTCGCGGATCGGCCCCGGAACCCCTCCCTGGGGTCGAACGTCGCGGACGCGACGTAGATCGGGGGCGGTCCACCGCACGGCTGGACGCCGATCCCTGCGTCCTCCAACTCGAAGAACTC
>SKXI01000491.1 GCA_007128515.1 Halococcaceae archaeon
GACGTCGGCGTTCGCGGCCGCCTCGGCCATCCGCTCGGCCTCCTCGAGCGTCGGTGCGAGCGGCTTCTCGCAGAACGTGGGGACGCCCGCCTCGAGCGCGGCGATCGACGGTTCGGCGTGGACGTGGTTCGGCCCGAGGTTGTAGAAGACGTCGACCGCGTCGATCGCCGTCTTCCAGTCGGTCTCCGTCCGGGAGAACCCGAGTCGCTCGGCCGCCTCGGCCAGGGCCTCCTCGTCACGACCGACCAGCACGTCGCGGGAGACGTCGGGGGCGTCCGGGAAGAACATCGGGAGGCGCGCGAGCGCGTTCGCGTGGGCTTTGCCCATGAACCGGTAGCCGAGGACGCCGACGGAGAGTGTCATACCCGGGGCTACAGCACGTTCTCCCTTAGCTGTCGGGGATCCCGCCGGGGAACCGAAAACGTAGTTCACCCCGGGGGACAACCCGGTACCGATGAGCCCCTTCGCCGATCTCCTGCTCGTCTTCGTCGCGGGGCTGGTGACCGGTCTCGCGACCGGCCTCGGGGTGGCCCCCTTCTTCCTCGTCGACGAGATCGGCGACCGGGCGATCGTCGCCCTCTGGGGACTCGCTGTGGGGATCCTGCTCTCGGCGTCGCTGTTCGGCCTCGTCGGCGAGGGCCTCGCCGAGGGCGACCCGATCTCGGTGGCGGTCGGCTTCACCGCCGGCGTGGTGTTCGTCCTCGCCGCCGACCGTCTCGTCGCGAGCGCCGAGTTCAGCCCGCGGACGACCTCGGCGTCGGCGGTCGACCCGAACACGCTCGTGCTCACCGTCGGCGTGCTCACCCTCCACAGCCTCCCCGAGGGGATCGCCGTCGGCGTCGCGTTCGCCGACCTGGGCCTCGACGGCGAGGGGAGCCTGGCCTTCCTCGGGTGGGAGGTGCCCGCGCTGGCGGTGTTCGTGAGCGTCGCGGTCTCGATCCTGAACGTTCCCGAAGGCCTCGCGATCGCCATCCCGCTCGTCGCGGCCGGGATGGAGCGGTGGAAGGTCGTCGGCTGGGCGGTCTTCTCCGGACTCCCGCAGCCGATCGGGGCGGTGTTCGCCTACGTCTTCGTCACCTCCGTCGAGGCGCTGCTCCCGCTCAGCTTCGGCTTCGCCGCCGGTGCGCTCGTCTACCTCGTCGTCGTGGAGTTCCTCCCGGCCGGTGTGGCCTACGGCTCGGAGCTACCGAGACGCGGCCGGCCCGAACTGATCGGGGGGATCGGCGTCGGGCTGGCGTCGATGATCGGGCTCGTCGTGCTCGTCGGCTGACCGTCGCCCACGCCGACGCCGACACGATCACACCCGGTCACCGTCGTCCGGTCGGTCGCGTCCGGCTGGAGCGCGATCCCCGCTGGCCCGGTCGCCAGTCGTATCGACGTCGAGGCCGCGAGCGGGGTGGGTGCGTTACGGGACGGGCAGGAACCGGGCGGTCTCGAGGAGGCCGAAGGCGATCGCGATCAGGGCCGCCAGGTAGATCGTGTTCCCGACGGCGGAGAAGGCGAGGAACCGGCCGACGGGGTAGTGACTCAGCCCGGCCGGGATGCTCATCAGGTTGCGCACGAGCGGCACCGCGTTGGTGAGACAGAGCGCGGCCCCACCGAACCGGTCGAAGTTGCGGCTGACGAACGCCATCTGCCGCTCGCCGACCCCGCTCCGAACGACGAGCGGGATCCGATCGACGTACGGGACCCGTCGTCTGATCCCGAAGAACTCGGGGCTCTCCTCGTTGAACCCACGGTAGAGCGTCCACTGTCCGAGCGTCGACGCGACGACGCTCGCGGCGGCCACCAGGAGGAGCACCGACGTCGGTGGGGTGGCGAGCGCGACGTAGGCGACGAACAGGGCCGCCGGCGGGGTGACCTTGCCGACGACCATTCCGTCGAGGTAGAACAGGAGGAGGATCAGCGGGACACCCAGTGCCTCGAGCGTCGACCAGACCGCCGGACTCACGCCGACGCTCGTGTCCATGGCCGACCGTTCGGGCGTCGGGTACTTCAACTGGCCGACCCGGGTGGGCGACGACGGCCTTCCACGTGACGGTCCGTAGTGAGCCCCGTAGGCGCTCCGAACCGTTCGCCGGAGATCCATCGGACGGTCCGACAGGGGGCCGCGCGGACTGGCAGTCGATCCGTCCGGTTTCCTCCTCGGTTGCCGATCGATGATATAAAACCGACTCGACGTGAACGGACGGACGATGAGCAGCGACACCCCACCACTCAGCGGTGAGATGCCGCCCGGTCCCGAGGGCCTTCCGATCGTCGGAAACTACCTCCCGTTCGTTCGCGACCCGTTGGGGTTTATGACACGGACCGCGCGGGAGTACGGCGACGTCGTCGGCTGGGAGGAGGTCGACGGCCGGTTCTACCAGCTCACCCACCCCGAGTACGTCGAACGCGTGCTGGTCGGGAACAACGAGAACTACATCAAAGGCGAGAGCTTCCAGCGGACGCTCTCGCCGATCACCGGCGATGGAGTCCTCAACAGCGAGGGCGAGATCTGGCGCCGGAACCGACACCTGATCCAGCCCGCGTTCGCCCCCGAACGGATCGAGGAGTACGCGACGATGATGACCGACGCGACCGAGCAGACCCTCGACGGCTGGCGGGACGGCGAGCGGAGGTGTTTCCACGAGGAGATGATGGAGCTGACGCTGACGATCGTCTCGCGGGCGCTGTTCGGCGTCGAGATCGACGACCGGGTCGGCGAGATCGGGCTGGCGCTCGAGGAGTTCATGTCCGCCTCCGAGAGCCTCTCGAACTACGTCCTCCCCGAACGGGTCCCCACCCCGTCGCGCAGGCGCATCCGACGTGCCCGGGACCGACTCGACGCGGTCGTCTACGACCTGATCCGCGAGCGACGCGAGAGCCCCGACGACGGGGACGTGATCTCGATGCTCTTCGCCGTGACCGACGACGCGGGGAAGACGCTCTCGGTCGAACAGATCCGCGACGAGGTGGTCACGCTCTTGCTCGCGGGCCACGAGACGACGGCGCTCTCGCTCACGTTCACCGCCTACCTGTTGGCTCGCTACCCGACCGTCGAGGCGAAACTCGTCGCCGAACTCGAGGAGGTCCTCGGCGGTCGGACGCCCACGATGGCCGACCTCCCGGCGCTTCCCTACACCGAACGGGTCGTAAAGGAGTCGATGCGCCTCTATCCGCCCGTCCCCACCATCATCCGCGAGCCGGTCAAACCCGACATCATCGGCGGGTACGAGATCTCAGCCGGGGCGACGATCCGGCTACCACAGTGGGTCGTCCACCGCGACGCCCGGTGGTACGACGATCCGCTCGCGTTCGAGCCCGGCCGCTGGACCGACGCGTTCGAGCGCTCGCTGCCGAAGCTGGCGTACTTCCCGTTCGGTGCCGGGCCGCGGCGGTGTATCGGCGACCGCTTCGCCATGCTCGAGGCGCGTCTCCTGCTCGCCACGATCTACGGGCGCTATCACCTCGAACTCGTCCCCGGGACGACGCTCGACCTGATGGCGGCGGTGACCGCCCGGCCGAGGGACCC
>SKXI01000430.1 GCA_007128515.1 Halococcaceae archaeon
CTAAACGTCGGCGAGCGCTCCCCGCGCTCGAAGAGCGTCCCGGTGAGCGCGGTGCCGCCGGCGCTCCCGTGGATCAGCAACATCGGGCCACCTCGTGGTGGACGGAGCCGAGAGACGCACGCGAAACCGCCTCGTCGGACCGTCGTCGCGGAGCGGAGTCGGACCGTGATTCTGCGGGGGACATACGGGGGCTACGTCTCGATACCCCAAAAGGACACCGTCGAGGAAGACTTTTGCTCCGTGCACCCATCGCCGGAAACATGACCGATCTCGGTGACTTCCAGGCGTCCGGGTCCGGCGCGTCGGACGGCGAGAACGCGACCCGCTCGACCGACGAGAGAGAGGAGTTCACCGAGTACGAGGCCGAGGCAGTCGGCACCGACCACGGGATCGGGACGGTCGCGGTCAGCGAGGGTCTGGTCGTCGCGGAGGAGGGCGAGGACTGCCGGATCAGAGCCTACGTGACGACCGGCAACCGCTCGGAGATCCGTCTCGGCAGCTATCTCCTCGTGCCGTATCCCGACGGCGAGTTGCTCTTCTCGCGGATCACCGCCCTCGAGTACGCCCGGGAGTTCCAGGCGGACGACGCGACGGAGATCCACGCCCGCCGGGCGATGCGTCGGACGTGGAACGGCGAGGACGAACGCGATTTCAAGTTCGTCGCGACGCTCGATCCGGTGGCGGTGCTCTACGACGATGAAGGGGAGTTGAAACGGCGGATGACCGACCGGGTTCCGAAGCCGGACGCGGTCGTCCGGCGAGCGACGGACACCGAGGAGATAAAGACCGGGCTGAAGATCCCCGAAGAGGGCGTCTTCCTCGGCCACCTCGCGGTCGGCGGCGAACGGGTGAGGACCGCCGCCTCCCCTCCGACGATCGATTACCGACTGAAAGACGACGACGCCGACGGCGACCCGCTCGTGTTCAGGCACACGCTCGTCGCCGGCGGCACGGGCTCGGGAAAGACGCACAGCACGAAGAACGTCCTCCGACAGTATCTCGGTCGCGAGTACGAGATGGACGACGGTCGGACGCCGGGGCTCGCGGTCGTCCAGTTCGATCCGCAGGACGAGTACGCCCAGATGCACGACGACAACCCGGCGGTGACCGCGGAGCAGACGAGGGGGTTCGATCGCGAAGGGATCGCCCACGGGGGCTACGACGACACGACCGTCTTCGTTCCGGACGTGGCGGGGACGAGCTACGAGGCGAGCCACCACGGGGCCGAGCGCGTGGAGTTCACGATACCGTTCTCGATGGTCCGGGCGAACAAGTGGCTCGTCGCCGGCGCCAGCCTGAACGACAACCAGTACAACGCGCTGACGTACCTCATCGATCGCTTCTTCCGCCAGCACGGGAGCGAGGGGACCTACGACGAGTTCACGACGTTCCTCGACGATCCCTCCCTGCGGGAGGAACTCGACGAGTCGGGTCGTGTTCACGAGGCGACGTACGACGCGGTGAAACGCCGTGCCTGGGGGTTCGAGGCGATCTTCGACGGCGACGCCCGGCCGATAACCGAACTGGTCCACGAGTTCGTCCGCCCGGGCGGGCTGAGCGTCGTACCGACCTATCACATAAACGATAGCCGGGCGACCGAGGTGGTCGTCCTCGCGGTCGCGAGCCTGCTGATCGACGAGAAGCTCTCGAACGACCCCCGGTTCGACCGGATCAAGGAGACGCCGCTCGTAGTCGGGATGGACGAGGCGCACAACTTCCTCTCGGGTGCCGACAGCGCCCAGGGGGCACGCGTGATCGGGAAGTTCACCGAGGCGGCGAAACAGGGGCGAAAGGAACGGCTGGGGCTCTTTCTCGTCACACAGGACCCACAGGACATCGCCGAATCGATCTTCAAGCAGGTGAACACGAAACTCGTCCTCAACCTCGGCGACGAGGAGGCGATCAGGGCGGTGAACATCCCCGCTACCCTGGCAGGGAAGGTCCCCTACATGGAGAAGGGCCAGGCGGTCGTCTACTCGCCCGACAACTCCGAACCGGTCGAACTGCTCGGCCTCCCGGTCTGTCTGACCCGCCACGGCAGGGACTGAGCGGGATCACCGTAGCCAGCCAGGGATAGCAGTGACCGATCGACCATCCCCGGCCCGTGGTACCCGATCGGGAACTCTACGGACGTCTACGACGGCCCCCACGAGACCGAGAGACGGACCCGCGTCGGGGTCACGGTCACCCCGTGCCGGTGGGGGTCTTCGCCGGCAGTATGAGGTTTTATCGGTGGGGACGTCGAAGCCGAGGTATGACGAGTAACGTCCTCGTGGCCGTAGATGGTTCCGAACAGTCGTTCGACGCACTCGAGTACGCACTCTCCGAGTTCGGCGACGCGACGATCACCGTCCTCACGGTGCTCGACCCCGCGGAGGTCGGCGCCGGCACCGAGATCGCGATGACGGTCAACGCGGACGAGTGGATGGCGACCGCCGAGAAACGCGCCGAGTCACACTTCGAGCGGGCGAGAGAGCTCGCCGGGACGGACGTCGACCTCCGAACGGAAACCGAGATCGGCCGGCCCGCACGGACCATCGTCGAGTTCGCGGACGAAGGCGGGGTGGATCACGTCGTGATGGGGAGCCACGGTCGAGAGGGCGTCTCTCGCATCCTCCTCGGGAGCGTAGCGGAGACCGTCGTCCGGCGGTCACCGGTACCGGTCACCGTCGTCAGGTGAGGCTACCGCCGGACGACCGGGTGAGAGCGGCGTTCCCGCCGAGCGGTCCGAGGCTCCCTGGATCTGGAAGCCAGTCTCCCTCCGAAACGACTCGAACCAGAACAGTAACACAGAATATCCTTTCTAATCGTATAATAAAACGTCTCGGGCTCGCTCCGCCCGTTATGAAACGGCATAACCTATACGATTCGTTGATAAATACCGGTGAAACCCGCCGAACGCTCTCGGGGGTATATGTGTCAGCCAGTCGTACGACGGGTGAGGTTCTCAGGATGTCCACCCCCTCCATCCCCAGCCCCCCCGAGGACGCACAGACTCTCGACCGGCAGACGCTCTCGCGGGCCGCCACGCGAACGCTCGAAGCCATCGCCTTCTGGTGTGCGATCGCCCTCCCCTTTCTCTACGTCCCGCTGTTGTTCGTCGACGGCCTCGGAACCGGTTCGCACGTGAACGCGTTCCTCGCCCTCCTCGCCCTCCACGTCGTCGCGGTCGTCGTCGGCCACCGACACGGAACCGACTGATACGGGTCCGTACGAGTGGCTACCCCTCGTCGTGGAGTAGACAGGCCGCCCCGTGGCCCGCCCCGATCGGATACAGCGGCGGAATACGTTCCTCACACGGCGTTACGAACGCTCGTTCGAGCACCGCCCGACCGTGATCGACGTCGCGCTCCGCGAGGGCCCTGATCGCCTCCTCGAGGGTGGCCTCCGCCTCGGGGTCACCGATCCGTTCCGGGATCCCGAACTCCGAACGGATCGCCGCCGCGACCTCCCCGGTCGGGAGCGTCACCTCCCCTTCACCTCCGTCGTCCACGCGGGCTTCGACGAG
>SKXI01000213.1 GCA_007128515.1 Halococcaceae archaeon
CAGGGGATCTACTTCGGACCAGGGGAAGCTGAGACGGTCGAGTGCATTCTCGATTCGCTCGGCGAGTACCGGGAGACGGTGACGAACCGAACGCGGTCACGGAGTCGCGAGAGCCACTCGTCGTCGACGACGCGCGAGGAGAATCGCGCGCCTATTACGTCGGGAGAGTTGCAGGATATGGATTCAGGAGAGGCGTGGTGGAGAGCCGGTCGGAGTGGTGGATCGGGAAGTGGCGAAGCCTCGTTCGAATCGATCGTCCACGCAAAAACGCCGTGGAGACCGATCGTACCGAAAGCGTGGCCCAACAGTAGTGGTAAGGCTTCTGTCGCGTAGCCGTTTCCTCGCGCCTCTAGAAACGACCAGTAGTGAAGCCTTCCGGGAGCACGACGCATGGCTAACAGGGACACCACCCCAACGGATTCGCCATCGACGCAGGTCAGTAGGCAGACACAGTCGTCACTCCCCTCGATGTTCTGTTGAATATACTCCTCAACGGTATTCCGGTTTTTCGGTGATTCAATCAGGAACCCCTCTCGAAAGTTCGGATCGGTGCGCGCTCGTTGAATAACCTCCGCGTCCTCTCGTTCGATCCTCCGCAGCTCGACTCGTTCCCCTTCCAGAAAGAGTACACCCGGTATGATCGAAAAGAGATTCGGTATCAGTATAACCGTTTACCTGATGACGAACCGTCATCTGGTAGAACGTACTCATCGATCACCGTACTCCGAATCGGTATTGATGCGTAAGCGGTACCCGTGATCTAGTAGCCACTGAATGGATCGTCTGCGGTACCTAACCGACTGAGTTCCTCGACCCTGTCAAAGCCGTCATCGAAGGAGTACAGATACTCGATTTCCTTGCGTTGCATGTAGGCGGTGATGGTGGAATCAACGAACGAGAGGCGAGGGTATCGCCGGAAAATGGCTTGAGCGGCGTTGAAATCGGACTGTGGAGCGTGCATGACTTCGAAGTGGGCACCCTCGATAAGCCGGTCGAGCATCCCGTTCGCGGCTTCCGGTCCGAGCTTCTCTCTCGTGAGATTCAACGTCTCGGCGACGACGTAGTTCGTGACAATCGCTTTCGGAAGATCACCATGGTCGATACCGTGGACGATTTTCCGTGCCTGGTCGTGGTACTCATCGCGAGCGCTAGCGCTGGCGAATAGAACGTTCGTATCGAGGAGGGCGACCGCCATCACTCCGCCCCGAATTCACTCTCGATAGCTACAGCATTCGTCTCACCGACGTCAACAGGTTCGAAATCATCGAAGACACCTTCACGCTGGTGAACAACTTCAACGATCAAGTCCCCGTCTTCGGTGGTGTTCCAGCGGAGTTTATCGCCTGCACCGATATCGAGGTGCCGCCGGATGTCAGCCGGGATAGTGACCATTCCTCGGTCGTTCACTTTCGTTTCCTCGGGAAATCCTTCGGTCTCCATACTCGCCAGTACACGCCCGCACGCAATACATGTTGCGTCACATGTGGACGGGCGATATCCCTCCGACCCCATTTGAAAACCGAAACTCCGCTAATTATATCGTTTCAGCTAGTGTGACGTCGAAAGCGTGTGAGTGTGCGAGTCCCCTGTACGGGTTCCTGATACTGTCGGCTGTAAATCGTCGAAGATTCTCGCCAGTACGGGGAGGAGAGAATCCCCACAGAGTTACAGCCAGCAGTATGAGTGCCTCAACGATCGAATCGAGGCGTTTTCGAACGAAAACGACGGCTCGAAATCATTGGCTGTTCGTCGGCTCATCGATCGCGGATTCGAGAACAGTGATCTCAAAACCGCGACGGGCACGGTAGTAACCACCGATACGTCGCTTTTTCCGTTCAGCCTTCGTTCCACTCCGCGTCGAGCAGGGTCCGCTGGACTGCGTGCTCGCCGACGGCCGTCGCGAGCGTCTGGAACGCCGCCCGTTCCTGGTGATCTCTCGCACTCGCAACGAGCCGCGAGACGATGAACTCCGGGGTGGAGCGGCCCACCGTGTCGAACCGGGGCTGGTAGTCGACGTCGAGTTCGAGGTCGGTCGTGAGCCCCTCCGCGAAGATGCCGTCGACCCGTGCCTCCTCCGGGAGGGGTTCGAGGTCGTCGGCGAGGTGGGTGACGAAGACGCCGAGCGCCCCGCGGTCGACGGTGAGCGTGACGAGGCCGTGGAGCAAGTTCGCGGCGCTCCCCGGCTCGGTGATCGCCTCGAACTCGTCGACGAGCATCAGGGTCCGGCCGTCGTCGGAGAGCGGCGGGACGACGGTCCGGAGCGTCGACTCCAGCACCCCGGCGTTGAAGCTCGCGTGGCGGCGGTGGAAGACGATTGCGTCGAAGACGCTCACCTCCGCGCGTTCTGCTGGCACCGGCAGCCCCATCTGGGCGAGCAACTGCACCTCGCAGAGCGTCTCCAGGAGCGTCGTCTTTCCCCCACTGTTCGCGCCCGTCACGACCGTTGCTCTGTCCTCCGTGGGTGGTCCCTCGATCCCGTGCGTCCCGATCCCGTAGGTGACGGGCTGAACCTCGGTTCCGGAGGCGACCAGCGAGAGGTTTCGTGCGTTCTCGACGGCGACCCCGCTCTCGGTGAACGTCGGCCGGACCAGGTCGTACGCCTCGGCGAACCGTGCGAGCGAGAGCGAGAGCGCGAGGTTCGAGACGAGGTCGGTCGCCCGTTCGACCGTTTCCTCGGATTCGGCGAGCGCGGCTCGAAGATCCGCCTCGACCGTCGCCTCGCGTTCTTCGAGCGCCGTCTCCAGGTCCGCCGCGAGCGCGGAGAGCGCCTCGTCGACGAACTCGCCCGCGTCGGTGGCTCCGTCGGGCGTGTGGTCTCTCACCCGTGTCGCGTCGACCCCCGTCTCGCCGACGACGTACTCGACGTACGCCTCGCGGAACTCCTCGCTCCCGCCGACGCCCTCTCTGACCGACGCGACGACGTCGGCCGTGTTCCCGCGGAGGGTCTCGATCGCAGTCCGGCCCTCCCGCAGGGTATCGAGTCGGTCGTCCGCGCCGGGTTCGACGCGATCGCCGAGTGCCGAGAGCGCCCTGGCGGCGTCCCGGAGCGCGTCGTCCGAGAGGTCGGCGATCGGTTCGAAGACGCCCTCGGAGACCCCGAGATCGGAGAGCGCACGGGCGGTCTCGACGGCGGCACGCTCGCTCGTCGCGGTGTCGGGTTCGGAGAAGGCGTCGACGACCGCCTCGTGAGTCTCGTCGTCGAGCGCACGCCAGCTCTCCCTGGCGGCTTCGATCCGGTCGAGCCGTCGAGTCATCGCCTCCCGGTCGAGCATCGGCGTGAGCACCCGGATCCGGTCCTCGGCACGCTCGGTGACAGCGAACGATCGGGCGAGCGCGAGCAGGTCGCGGTAGACCGAGCGGGTGTCGGCGGTCGCGAGCACGTCCATCCCGACACCGCCGTTGGCCCGGCGGAGCACGCGCGTCGCCCGGCCGGAGGGGACACCCGCGTCGACGAGTGCGCGCACGTCGGCGGCCTCGATCGCTTCGATCGCCCGTTCGGTGCCGAG
>SKXI01000280.1 GCA_007128515.1 Halococcaceae archaeon
CGAGAACATCGACCCGATCTACGGGGCCGATCCGGATCAATCCACGTCCCGGCTGCTGCGGAGCGGAGCGTCGTTTCACCGGTCCGCCACGCAGGGCCCGACCCCGTCTCGGCCGGGGAGTTCACTCGATCGGACACCGACCTCCGACTCCCGACTCGTGTCCGCACCATAGTCGGCTCGTCGGGCGAAGAGATTCTGGGCCGGTCCGAGGAGACGGGAATGAGGAGCGATCGCGACGTCACCGCGGAGCCGATCTCGGTCGCCCACTCCCGGGCACGGATCGGTATCCGGAGGAGGAGCTACCGGTTTCCGGCGAAACGGTGACCGGGTACGGTGTCGTAGAGGTGTATCTCAGTATCTCGCGGCACCGCCGCTCGATCTCCCGAGGAACGGTGACCATCGGGAGCCGTTCCTCGCTGTTCCCGTGAGCGAGCACCGCGAGCGAACGGGAGCCAGAAGGACGCTAACGTTCTTCGCTGTCCAACACGCGGATCTGGTCCCCGCGCACGGTGACCGGGATCGGGACGGTCGCCTCGTACAGTTCGACCGTCACCTGGTCCTTGCCCTCGTCGATCCGCTGGACCTGTGCCTTCTCGCCCTTGAACGGGCCGGCGATCAGTTCGACGATGTCGCCCTCGCTGATCCCCTCGACGTCGGGTTTCGGGCTGAGGAAGTGTTCGACCTCGGCGATCGAACTCTCGCCGGGGATGACGCTTCTGGCGTGCGGGATCTCCTCTAACACCCGCTCGATCACGTTGAAGTCGTCGGCCTCGACCATCAGGTAGCTCGTGAGCGAGTCGGGTGCGAGCGCGGCGTGGATCGACGGCTCCTCCTTGGTCATGATCATGTCCGCGACGGTCTGTTCCTGGCTCGCCGTCGTCTTCACGGCGTAGATTGGCATCAGGCGCCCCCGGGGAGGAAGGACATGAGCACGAAGATGAAGAAGCCGATCGAGCCGACGAGCAGGATGCCGGCGCCGGTGATCTTCGCGACCTGTGCGAACTCGTTCCACGTCGGCGTCGTCGCGTACTTGAGCACCCGTGTGTACGAGGTGAGGTCGTAGGGAACGTTCATACGCCGGGCTAGGACAGCGGCCTTTTTCTATCTATTGGTAACCCGGGGGTGAGCGAGGCGAGTGACGCCTCGCTCACCGCCTCACGATCACTCGACGTAGTCGATGTCCTGGAGCGTGCTCGACGCCTGCTCCTGGACGGCCTCGCCACGGCCGTAGATCTGTGGCGACTCGACCCCGGTGACGACGATCATCGTCCGCATCGTCCCCTCTAGCTCCTCGTCGATCGACGTCCCCCAGATGATCCGGGCGTCGGGGTCGATCCGATCGTAGATCTCCTCGACGACGCCCTCTGCCTCCTCGATCGACATGTCGTTGCCCCCGGTGACGTTCACGAGCGCGCTCGTCGCCCCGCTGATGTCGACGTCGAGCAGCGGCGAGCGAAGCGCCGTCTTCACCGAGTCCTGCGCCTTCGTCTCGGAGTCGGACTCGCCGAGGCCGATCATCGCCACGCCGCCTTTCTCCATCACGGTGCGCACGTCGGCGAAGTCGAGGTTCACCAGTCCGGGCTTCGTGATCAGTTCGGTGATCCCCTTCACCGAGCGCATGAGCACCTCGTCGGCGACCTTGAACGCCTGGCGGACGGGGAGCTTGCCGACCGAGTCGAGCAGGCGGTCGTTCGGGACGACGATCACGGTGTCGGCGACGTCGCGAAGCCGTTCGAGGCCGGCCTCCGCGTTCGTCCGCCTGACCTCGCCCTCCGCGGTGAACGGCGTCGTGACGATGGCGATGGTGAGCGCACCCCCCTCGCGGGCTGCCTTCGCGACGACCGGAGCGCTCCCGGTGCCGGTCCCGCCGCCGAGGCCGGCGGTGACGAAGACCATGTCCGAGCCCTGGATCGCGTCGTGGATCTCGTCCTGGCTCTCCAGTGCGGCCTCCTCGCCGACCTGGGGGAGCGAGCCCGCCCCGCGCCCGCGGGTCTTCTGCTCGCCGAGCAGGATCTTCGTGTCAGCCTCGATCTCGACTAAGTGCTGGACGTCGGTGTTCGCGGCGACGAGCTTCGCGCCGTGGATCCCCTCCTCTTCCATCCGGTTGACCGTGTTTCCGCCGGCGCCGCCGCAGCCGACGACCGTGATGTTCGTCTGGAGGTCCTCGAGGACGTCCCGCAGCTCCTCGTCGGTCATCGCTCCCGAGACCTTCGGTTCGACACCCGCCTGTCCATCGCCTGCGGCCGACTCGTCCTCCTCGGCTCGCTCAACAGCGTCCTGTACGATCGAATCCATTCCTGCGGAGCCGTTTCGGACCCATAGTATTCATTGTTCCCCTTCGTCCGACCGGCGTCAGACCTCGTCGATCGGCAGGCGCTCGACGCGCTCGCGGTGGACCCGCCCGGGATCGATCCGCTCCCCGTCGACCTCGACGCTCTCGCCGCTCGCGAGACGCCCGAACGCGGGGCCTTCGCTGACCCCGGCCTCCCGTGCGAGCGCCGGATCGAACGCTCGATCCCGGAGGACGACCGTCCCGCCCTCGCGCTCGACCTCGTACTCGTCCGCGAGGATCGAGACGAGCGACGAGACGAGCGCCTCGCGGTCCCCCGGATCGGCGAACGCCGCCCGCTCCCCGACCTCCGTTCCGCTCTGTTCGGTCTCGAACGCCACGGTGGCGGACTCGACGCGCTCTCTGACGGCCCCCGCGTCGATCGCCCGGGCGCGTTCGATCAGCGCGCCCGGAAGCGGCCCGACCGCGATCGTCTCCGGCTCCGCGCCGTCGGCCCGCTGGCCGAAACGGACCCCGTCGTCGATCCTCCCCAGCTCGCGCTCGACTCTGTCGACGAGCGAGCGCGGGAGCGCATCACACTCGCGTAGCCAGGTCTCGCTCACGACCCGGTGACCGAGCGAGTCGACGACCCGTTCGAGGGCCGGACGATCGCCGTCGAGGAGCGCGAGGTCCGCGCCGCTTCGCTCGAACGTCGCCTCGATCAGGTCCCGGTTCTCCGCGGGGTCGCCCAGCTCCGAGAGCGACCAGTCGGCGGCGACGTGACCGACCGCCCACGGCGTCTCGCGGACGACCCGCGTGAACCGGGGGGCGTAGTGGCCGCCGCCGAAACCGACGACCGTGCGCTCGCCGTGCGGGGTCGCCCCGTCGAGGGCGAGGATCGCCCGTGCGACCGCCCGGGCCGCCCCTGCGTCCTCCCACTGCTCGGGGCCGCTCCCGAGTTCGACGAACATCGAGGGTGCGCCCACGTCGGTCGGGCCGTGGTGGGTGCACTCGATCCCGACGTCGTAGCCCTCCGGAGCGTAGTCGGCCAGCGATCGGACGACGCGGCGGTGGGCCGCCGGACAGGCCTCGGCCAGCGTTCGGTCCCGGCCGCCGTAGGCCGCCTCGCCGAAGTTACCGGTGTGGTGTGCGGTGAGCAGCGGGCCGGTCTCGCCCGAGTGTCGCGAGGCGAAGACGAGCAGGTCGGGATCCGAAAAGCGCTCGGCGGCGTTCTCC
>SKXI01000352.1 GCA_007128515.1 Halococcaceae archaeon
CGCCGACGTAGAAGCCGACGTGCTCGCGGGCGAGTTCGCGTGCCCGCTCGCGGTCGGAGAGCCCACAGCAGGTGAGAGAGAGCGTTACGCGCAGGCCCTCGGGATCCTGCCCGCCGAGGTCCGCCCCGCGACGGAAGTCGGCGAGACGCTCTTCGAGTCCCTGGGGGGTGAAGACGATGGCGTGCCAGCCGTCGGCGAACCGCCCGGCGAGTTCGACCGATTTGGGACTCAGTCCCGCCGCGTCGATGCTTGGTGGATCGTCGGGTGGCTCACACCGAAGTCTCAACCCCGACAGCGAGAAGATGTCTCCGTCGTACTCGACCGGATCGCCGGAGAGCACCTGCCGGACGATCTCGACGTACTCGCGGGTACGCCTGAGCGGCCGGTCGAACGACGCGCCGTGCCAGCCCGCGATCACCGCGGGGCCGCTCGGACCGAGCCCGAGACGAAACCGACCCCCGGAGAGTTCGGCGAGCGTCGCGGCGGTCTGGCCGACGAGCGCGGGCGAGCGCGAGTAGACGGGGAGGATGCTCGCGCCGATCCCGACCTCCTCGGTCCGTTCGGCGAGGACGGCGAGCGTCGTCACCGCGTCGCGGCCCCAGGTCTCGGGGAGCCAGACGTGGTCGTATCCAGTGCGTTCGGCGCGTTCGCCGTAGCCGACGAGCGTGTCGAGTGCGGGCTGTGCCGCGACCGGGAGGTGGAGGTCTCGTTCGCTCACACCCCGAACTCGGGGTCTCGGCTGATAAAACGCGACGGTGATCGGCCGATTTTTGTCCACGGAGTCGCTCGGTCGTGTATGGGAATCACGCTCTACCAGTTGGAGGGCTGTCCGTACTGCGAGGACGTCGCCGATCGGCTCGACGAGGTCGGCGTCGAGTACGAGACGATCTGGACCGAGGCGTTACACTCGAACCGGAACGAGGTCAGACGCGTCTCGGGTCAGCGTGCCGTTCCGGTGCTCGTCGACGACGACAACGGCGTGACGATGGCCGAGTCCGAGAACATCCTCTCGTACATCGACCGGAGCTACGTCGCCGAGGCCCGATAGCGACGGTCGCGAGTCGTTCCCGTATCGACCGCACGACGACGTGCGCTCGAACCGGCAACCAGTCACACCCACCGCTACGAGACGGGGTCGTCTCCTCCCGTCGAGAGTCCTCGGGATCCGCGATCACCGACGCACGGCGCCGAACGGTCAGGCACTTCTGAGACCGTCGCTCGCCCGCTCGAAGGGGTAGAGATGGCCCGCCTCGTCGCGGTACGCGGTCTCCCCGGTGTGAAAGAGCCGGTTGCCCTCGACCGTCGAGACGGCCTCTTCGGTCCGGGTCGGATCGCCGAAGTAGCCATGCAGGACCGTCGGCCCGGTGACGACGACCTCCCCCGTGATCGACCCCACGTCGAGGGGGTCACCCCGTCGGACCGGCCCGGCCTCGACCGGTGGGGCGACGGTGTACTCCTCGGTAAGCACGCTCACGTGCACGCCCGGTACCGGTCGGCCGACGCTCTCTGCCGGGGCGATCTCGCCGGGGCCGCTCACGTGGGTGACCGTGCTCGTCTCCGTGCGGCCGTACCCGACGTGGACGCCGACGTCGAGGCGGTTTTCGGCCGCCTCGCGCTCGGCGTCGGTGAGGGATCCACCGAGCGAGAGGCAGAAACGGAGGTCGTTGTCGATCGGTGTCTCGACCGTGAGCGCGTCCCGGACCATCGCCGGGGTGACGTACCAGAGGGTGATCGCCTCCGTCGACAGCGCCTCGAACGCGCGTTCACGACTCCACCGACCGATCGGGTGGTAGCACGCGCCCGCCAGCAGCGTCGGGAGGAGTGCGGTCGTGAGCCCGAAGGCGTGCCAGAGCGGGTAGGACCCGAGGTGTCCGTCGGTCGGCTCGATCCCACCGGGGACGAGCCCTCCCGCGACCGTCGCCGCGGCGAGGAGGTTGCCGTTCGTGAGGACCGCTCGACGCGAGAGCCCGGTTCCGGTCTCGACCTGTGCGAGCAGCGCCGGATCCTCGCTGCTCCGGGTGCGTATCGGGGCCTCTCGCTCCGCGAGCAGGTCGGCGAAACTCGCCTCGACGGGCTCGTCGCTTCCGACGGTGACCACCGGGAGGTTCGTCAGTCCGCGGAGCGCTGCGGCGTCCTCGTCGAGGGCGATCACGACTGTGGCATCGACCTCCTCGAGACTGGCCGCGATCGCCGAGGGCGATTGCCGGGGACCGAACGGGACGAGTACGCCGCCCGCCTGGAGCGTCCCGAGCGCGGCGACGACGAACTGCGGGAGGTTCGAGAGCGCGACGCCGACGCGGTCGCCCGGGCCGACACCCCGGGAGTCGAGGCCGGCCGCGAACCGTCCGCTCAGCGAGAGGAGCCGCTCGTAACTCGTCTCGCCCCCATCGTAGGCGAGCGCGGGCCGCTCGGCGTGGACGGCCGCGGAGTCGCTGAGACGCCCGACCAGGTCGCTCATCCGCGACCGTCGGAACCGGAGTGACTTAAAAGGTGACCCGGAATCACTCGATCGTCGGGGGTGGGTGATAGCGCCCCTCCCGGGTCGAGGGGGAGGGAGCGGCCTTCTGGAGGGCCGTCTCGGCGACGTTCGCGCCGTAGTCGCCGATCCGGGTGAGCGAGTCCACGACCAGCCCGAGGTGCTGGGCGTCGACGGGGTCGATCTCGCGGAGGTGGTCGTCGATCGCTCGCGCATGCGTCTCGATCCCCTCCGCACGGCCGAGCGTCGTCGAGGCGAGTTCGGTCGCCCGCTCGTCGTCGTCGACGAGGAAGGCGTCCATCGCGTCCTCGACGACCGCCGTCGCCTCCGCCTCGAGGGTCAGAAACGGCTCGCCGATCCCCTCGGGCAGCTCCTCGAGTTCGCCGACGTGGTGGCCGATCTTCACGGTGTGATCGGCGATCCGCTCGATCTGTCTGGCACAGCAACGGTAGTCGAAACAGGTCGCCCGGTCGACGTCGATCCGGGCGGCCGCCCGCGGATCGCGAAGCGCCGCACGGAACATCCGCGAGGTGACGTACCAGAGCCGGTCGACGTCGTCGTCCCGGGCGATCACGTCCCGGGCGAGCGCACGGTCGCTCTCGACCAGCGCCTCGATCGCGTCGCCGAGCATCGAGAGCGCGATCAGGCGCATCTGCATCACGGTGTTGTGGATCGAGAGCTCCGCCGAGTCGAGGAAATCCCGGAGGACGATCCGGTCGTCGGTCTCGGTGCTCACCTCGAAGCCGACGAGGCCGGTCGTCACCGAGCGGACCGCACGTCGCTGTTGGGGGGTGATCCCGTCGGATTCGAGGACGATCTCCGGGAAGCCGTTGACGTAGAGCGTGATCACGCGGCTGACCAGCTCGGTCTCCTCGACGCCGGAGACGTCGACGGTCGCGGCGGCCTCCGTGGGGTACTCGTTCGGTGTCGCGATCAGCGAGTCGGCCTCGCGGAAGAACGCGAGCTCCGTCCCGGCCTCGATACCGAGGTCGGTCGCCCACTCCTTCGGGAGCGAGACGGTGAACGTCGACCCGCCCGTGATCTGGACCTTTCGGACCTCCATGGTCGTCGTTCGCACTGCTTGTACATAAGCCTGTCCAGAAGTATATAGAATAATCAGAGTCGTCGTTCGAGACGGGTAGATCACCGATGAGACGAACTCGAACGAGTCGTCTATCGAGTGGGTTGATATCGCTCCCGAGATCCGAGCAGGGAACCTCTCAGATCGGCCCACTTCTCTAAACCACGTTTAGAGCGTCCAAACGGCCTTTTGAGGTGGATGAGGAGTGTTCCACTCGCGGAGTGACCGACTGTGAGTATCGTTCAGGGCATAGAGATACGTCCGTACCGTTACCGATATTTTTTGGCCGTAGATCTATATATTTCTCATAGCAGTTTACTTGTGGGGTCCACTCATCCGGCTAAGCGATGGCACACGACCCATCGCGGATCAGGGGGAGCACTACACGACGAGCGTTCATCGCGACGGCTGGCGCTGCGAGCGCGTTTTCGCTCGCCGGGTGTATGGACACCCTCGAGAGCGCCGCCGACGAGACCGCCGCGATCAACACGGTCGCCGTCGAGAGCGACCAGGACGGGGAGTTCTACCACCCCACCCAGGAGAACATCGAGAGCGGCGTCTACTCGCCGCTGACGAGGCCGCTGTTCATCTACGTGAACCACGCGACGCTGGAGGAGAACCCGGACCTGATCGGCTCGTTCGTCCAGTTCTACTTCGAGGGTCAGCACGACTTCGCCCGCGAGACGGGCTACTACGCCGCGACCGACGAGGTCCGCGACGGGAACATGGGGGAGTTTCAGGCCGTTCTCGACGACCTCGGGCTCGACCCTGACCCGGCCAACGCGGAGGGCACCGTCGAGTGCTCGGGCTCGAACACGGTCGCGCCGGTCACCGACGCGGCCGGCGAGGACTTCGAGGCCGAACACAAGGGTGTGACGGTCGCGGTCAACCCCGAGGGGACGGGTGCGGGCTTCGAGGACTTCTCGACCGGCGGTTCGGACATCCAGAGCGCGAGCCGGGAGATCCTCGACGAGGAGGCCGAGCAGGCCGAGGAGAACGGCGTCGAGTACAGCCACTACGAGATCGGCTGGGACGGGCTCTCGGTCGTCAAACACGCCGACAACGACTGGATGGAGGAGGTCACGCTCGACGAACTCCACGAGGTCTGGCGCTTCGAGTCCGAGATCACACAGTGGAGCGACATCCGCGAGGACTACCCGGACGACGAGGTCGAGCTCTGGGGTCGCGACGACGACTCCGGGACGTTCGACTACTTCACCCGCGAGATCAACGGCGAGATCGGCTCGATCCGTACGGACTACAGCGCCCACACCGACACCGGCTCGATCATGGAGGGGGTCGCGGAGAACCAGTACGCCTTCGGCTGGGGCGGCGTCGGCTACTTCACCGAACTCGGCGGGACGCCCGGCGAGGCGCTCGACGTCGAGGAGACCGACGACGAAGACGAGTGACGGGACCGATCTAGATGAGCACGGACGCCACCACCGACCCCGGACCGGGGATCACCGGCGACGTCGCGGCCGCGGACCAGCGACGCGACCGGCTGATCCGCCGGGTCCTCTTCGGCTGTACGTCGATCACGGTGTTGACGACGATCGCGATCTTCGTCGTGCTGCTCGACAACACCTGGGGTTTCTTCTTCGACGCGACGTTCTCGCAGTGGCTGGTGCGATCGGTGACGAGCCTCACGGTCGAGGGGCTGACCCAGCGGATCGCGGTCACCGAGTTCCTCTTCGACACCGAGTGGCGGCCCTCCCACGCCGACGACCCGCGATTCGGGATCATGACGCTCGTCTCGGCGACGGTCCTGATCACGGTCGGGGCGGCGTTCGTCTCGATCCCGATCGGGACCGCGGCGGCGCTCTACCTCTCGGAGTACGCGAGCGTGCGGACGAGGAAGTACCTCAAGCCGACGCTCGAAGTGCTCGCGGGGGTGCCGACGATCGTCTACGGCTTCTTCGCGGTCTCGTTCGTCACGCCGGTCTTGCTCAGGCCGGTGCTCGAACTGTTCGGGCTCTCGATCGGCCGGAACAACGTACTGTCGGCGATGGTCGTCGTCGGGATCATGACGATCCCGATGGTCGCATCGATCTCGGAGGACGCGATGCGGGCGGTTCCCGACGACCTCAGAAACGGTGCGTACGCCCTCGGTGCCTCGAAGTACGAGGTGTCCACGAGCGTCGTCCTCCCGGCGTCGATCTCCGGGATCTTCGCGTCGTACATACTCGCGGTGAGCCGGGCGATCGGGGAGACGATGGCGGTGACGCTCGCGGCGGGGGCGACCCCGACGCTGACGGCGAACCCGCTCGCGGAGGTCCAGACGATGACCGCCTACATGGTGACGACGATGCGCTCGACGGCCGGCGTCGGCTCGATCACCTACCAGAGCCTCTTCGCCGTCGGGCTGGTGCTCTTCCTGATGACGCTCGTCGCGAACCTGATCAACGACTACATCAAACGCCGCTACCGGGAGGTCTACCGGTGACCCCCCTCCCGAGGACGGATCGTCCGCGGTCCGCAGGTCGGGGGTGGCCACGGTGAGCACCGACACCGATTCCGGGGTGCTCTCCGACGCCGACCTGCGGTGGGTCAAGCGAAAGGAGGTGCTGTTCCACGCCACGCTGTTCCTCGCGTCGGTCTTCGGCGTGGCCATGCTCGGGCTGCTCGTCTTCGACGTGCTGTTCGAGACCGCTGTGGGCGTGCTCGTCCTCGGCATCGACGTGACGACGTTCCTCACCAGCGGTGCCTCGCGGGACTGGGAGCGGGCCGGCTTCCTGCCCGCGATCATCGGCTCGGTCTGGCTCGTCCTCTTGACCCTGATCTTCTCCTTCTTCCTGGGTGTCTCGACCGCGACCTACCTGGAGGAGTACGCGCCGAACACCCGGACGGTGCGGCTGATCGAGGCGAACCTGACGAACCTCGCGGGGGTCCCGTCGGTCGTCTATGGGTTGCTAGCGCTCGGGGTGTTCGTCAACGGGCTCCGGCTGGGGTCGATCCTCCTCGCGGGTTCGATCGCGCTCGCGCTGCTGGTCGTGCCGATCGTCATCGTCGCGAGCCAGGAGGCGCTGCGGGCGGTCCCGAGCGGGGTGCGCGACGGTTCGCTCGCGACCGGCGCGACCCGGTGGCAGACGGTCCGCGGGGTCGTCCTCCCCGCGGCGCTGCCCGGCATCGTCACCGGGACGATCCTCGCGCTCGCGCGGGCGATCGGCGAGACCGCGCCGCTGATCATGGTCGGGGCAGTGCTCCAGGCGAGACAGACCCCCGACCCGTTCTCGCTGTTCGGGTCGATGCCGACGATGATCTACTACTGGGCGTTTCGCCCGATCACCGAGTTCCACAACCTCGCGGCGCTCGGCATCCTCGTCCTGCTCACGATCCTGGTCGGGATGTACGGCGTCGCGTTCTTCGTGCGAAACCGGTACGAACGGAGGCTCTGAGATGGCAACAGGAGAGAACGAACCACTGATATCGACGGCGGTAACGAGCCGGGAGACCGAGCGGTCGGCGCGGGCGGACGAGACGATCCTCGAGGCGAGGGGTCTCGACGTCCACTACGGCGAGGATCGGGCGCTTCGGGAGGTCACGGCCGAGATCCCGGAGCGAAAGGTGACGGCGATCATCGGTCCCTCGGGCTGTGGGAAGTCCACGTTCCTCCGGTCGATCAACCGGATGAACGACCAGATCGAGGTCTGTCGTGTCGAGGGCGACCTCCTGTTCAGGGGGAAGAACGTCTACGACGACGACGTCGATCCGGTCGCCCTGCGCCGGAAGATCGGCCAGGTGTTCCAGAAGCCGAACCCGTTCCCGAAGTCGATCCGGGACAACGTCACCTACGGGCTGAGGGTCCAGGGCAAGTCCGCGACCGACGACGACGTCGAACGGGCGCTCCGCGGGGCAGCGCTCTGGAGCGAGGTCGAGGGGAAACTCGACTCCTCCGGGCTCGATCTCTCGGGCGGCCAACAGCAGCGTCTCTGCATCGCGCGTGCGATCGCACCCGATCCGGAGGTGGTCCTGATGGACGAACCGACGAGCGCGCTCGACCCAGTCGCGGCCTCGAAGATCGAGGACCTGATCGCCGAACTCGCACGCGAGTACACCGTGGTGATCGTCACGCACAACATGCAGCAGGCCGCCCGAATCAGTGACGAAACGATGGTCTTTCTCACCGGCGGCGAGCTGGTGGAGTTCGACGACACGGCCACGATCTTCGAGAACCCGGCGAACCAGGCGGTCGAGGACTACATCACCGGGAAGTTCGGGTGAGTCCGTGAGCCGCTTCGAGTACCGCGCGCAGCTGCGGGCGCTTCGGGAGGAGCTGCTGGCGATGAGCGACCTGGTCTGTGAGGCGCTCCAGCGCGCGCTCGAGGCGTTCGAGGCGAGGGACGCTGAGATCGCCTCGCTCGTCGTCGAGGGAGATCGGGAGATCAACGAGCGGTATCTCGCGATCGAACGCCGGTGTATCGAGCTGATCGCCCGCCAGCAGCCGGTCGCGGGCGAGATGCGTGTCGTCGTCGCGACGTTCAAGATCAGCACGGACCTCGAACGGGTCGGCGACCTCGCGACGAACCTCGCTACCTACGCCATCCAGGGCGAGCGCCACGCCTACCCCGAGGTCGACGCCGGGACGATCGGGCGACACGCCCTCGCGATGGTCCGAGAGGCGGTGGCCGCCTACGCGACCGAGGACGCCGAGGCCTGCTACGCGGTCGCCGACCGCGACGAGGCGCTCGACCGTCTCTGTGAGGCCGCCAACGGGATCGTGGTCCACGATCTGCTCGCCGATAGGGGTCCGGACGACTCCGTGGAGACACTGCTCGCGGACGTCTCGCGGCTCTTCCTCACGATCCGGGACCTCGAACGGGTCGGCGACCACGCGGTGAACCTCGCCGCACGCACGCTCTACATGGCCGAGGGGAACGACGACCTGCTCGCCTGAGCTCCGGCGAGGACGGCCGCTCGCGTCGCACTCGACCGACGACGTTCCCCGGCCACGGGTAGAGTTGTACGAAACACCCAATACTAACCGGTCATCTCACGCCCCGGGGACCGGGGCGAGCGTCACGGCGTAGAACGCGAGGACCGAGAGCGTGCCGACGGCGACGAGCATCGCCGGCCACGTGAGCGAGCCGTCGCGGAGGATCGCGGCGGGATCGGCGAGCAGCTCCCCCGTGGACGGGAGGGCACTCGTCCGGAGGATCGCGAGTTCGAGGCCGAAGAGCGTCACCGTCGCGGCGGCGGATACCATGCAGAACGGGCAGATCGCCCCGATCACACCGATCTGGAGGTAGACGAAGACCAGAGAGGCGAGCACGCCGCTCGCGGTGAGCGGGGTGAGCAGTTTCACGACGGACGGGTGGCGTGTCTCGAACCACAACCCGGCGAGGACTATCGTCGTCAGGTAGTAGAGCGCCCCGAGCAGCGCGAGCGGCACGCCGAGGACGTAGGCGTACTCGCTGGTGATCACGAGCATACTTCCGCTCGGTTCGACTCCCGGCGGTAGCGGGAGCGCCCAGAGGTGTATCCCGGTGAGGAAGACGCTCACGAGCCAGCCGACGATCGCGACGGCGGTGAACAGGCCGAACAGCGTCGGAACGCGGTCGGCGTAGCCCCACTCGGCGGTGGACGGACGGGTGGTGACGGTTTCGGTGGTCATGCGGATGGTGATAACGGACGGAGTGCGATAAGTATTGTGAATACTGTACAATATAGTGAACTACTGCTCGTGCCTCCTCACGCGATCGGGAGTCCGGCGTCGATGGCGATGGAGCGGTAGCTTCACGCCCCGTTCGCCCACACTACGGATATGGAACTCTGCTGGCACCGGCGGGACCTCCGCGTCGCGGACAACCGTGCGCTCGCCGCCTGTGACTGGACGCTCCCCGTCTTCGTCTTCGACGACTCGGTCCTCGCACACGCCGGTCCCCCGCGGGTGGCGTTCATGCTCGACGCGCTCTCGGCGCTTCGCGAGGCCTACCGCGATCTCGGTGGCGACCTGCTCGTCGAACGCGGCGATCCCTCGACGATGATCGCCGATCTCGCGTCGGAGTTCGGGGTCGACCGGGTCGTCTGGAACGAGGACTACTCGGGGCTCGCGCGGGAGCGGGACGAGGCGGTCCGCGCCGCCCTCGACGAGGAGGGGATCGACCACGAGACGTACCACGACGCGATCCATCACGAGCCGGGGACGGTGTTGACCAACGACGGCGAGCCGTACTCGGTGTTCACCTACTTCTGGAAGAAGTGGCGCGACCGGGAGAAGGCCGACCCGGTCTCGCCACCCGACGAGATCGCGGATGGCGACGGGGGAATACCGACGCTCTCGGAGCTCGGGTTCGACGAGCCGGCGGGATCGGTGCCGGAAGCGAGCACCGAGGCCGCGGAGGACCTCCTCGCTGCGTTCTGTGACGGCCCGATCTACCGCTACGCCGAGGACCGCGACTACCCGGAGCGCGAGTGTACCTCGCGGCTCTCGCCGCACCTGAAGTTCGGGACGATCGGTATCAGACGGGTGTGGGAGGCGACCGAGGAGGCCAGAGAGAGCGCGGAGAGCGAGGAAGAACGCGAGTCGGTCTCCGAGTTCCAGTCACAGCTGGCCTGGCGGGAGTTCTACACGCAGGTGCTCGCCTACCACCCTCACGTCGTCACGGAGAACTACAGGGAGTACTCGAACGGGATCGAGTGGCGCAGCGACGAGGAGGGGCTGGCCGCCTGGAAGGCCGGCGAGACGGGTTATCCGATCGTCGACGCCGGGATGCGCCAGCTGAAGACCGAATCGTACATGCACAACAGACTCAGAATGATCGTCGCCTCCTTCCTCACCAAGGACCTCCTGCTCGACTGGCGCGAGGGCTACGCCCACTTCAGGGAGTTCCTCGTGGATCACGACACCGGTAATGACAACGGCGGCTGGCAGTGGGCCGCGTCCACTGGCACGGACGCCCAGCCCTATTTCAGGGTCTTCAACCCGATGACCCAGGGCGAGCGTTACGACCCGGACGCCGAGTACATCACCTCCTACGTCCCAGAGCTGGAGGGCGTCGACCCGGAGACGATCCACTCCTGGCACGAGATAGGGGACGACGAACGCGAGGAGGCGGCCCCGGAGTACCCGGCTCCGATCGTCGATCACGCGAAACGCCGCGAGGAGGCGATCGAGACGTTCGAACGCGCACGGGGGGACGAGTAGATGGTCGGCGAGGCACGCGAACCGAGCAGCGACGACGGTCCGCTCTCCGGGATCACGGTCCTCGACGCCTCCCGGGTGCTCGTCGGCCCGTTCTGTACGATGCAGCTCGGCGACCTCGGCGCGGACGTGATCAAGGTCGAGCGTCCGGGCGAGGGCGATCAGACCCGGAGGTGGCACCCGCCGACGTACGGCGAGAGCGGAGAGAGCACCTACTACCTGAGCGTCAACCGGAACAAACGTTCGGTGACGCTCGATTTCAGTACCGAGGAGGGCCAGGAGGTCTTCCGCCGGCTCGCACGGGAGGCGGACGTGCTCGTCGAGAACTTCCGGGTCGGAACGCTCGAACGGTGGGGACTCGGCTACGAGACGCTCTCGGAGGGAAACCCGGGGCTGATCTACGCGAAGCTCTCGGGCTACGGCGAGTGGGGCCCGAAACGCGACGAGCCGGCGTACGACCTGGCGATCCAGGCTGAGGGCGGGTTCATGTCGATCACCGGTACCGAAGACGGCGAGCCGGTCCGCGTCGGCGTCGCCATCGCGGACATCGGCGCGGGGATGTACGCCACGCAGGCGATCCTCGCGGCCCTCTTTTCGCGCGAGATCGGAACCGGTGGGGGTCAGAAGATCGACGTGAGTCTGCTGGACGGGCAGGTGGCCTGGCTCACCTACATGGGGACCGCGTACCTCGCGACCGGAGTTGTACCGGAACGGATTGGGAGCAAACACCCGAACATCGTCCCGTACCGGGCGTTCGAGACCTCGGATGGGTACGTCGTGGTCGCCGCCGCGAGCGAGCCGATCTGGCGACGGCTCTGTACGGCGCTCGAGCGCGAGGGTCTCGTCGACGACGACCGGTTCGCGACGAACGCCGACCGGGTGGAAAACCGGGAAGCGCTCGACGCGATCCTCGAACCGATCTTCGAGGAGTTCACGGCCGAGGAACTGGTCGACCACCTCGCCGACCACGACGTGCCGGCGACGCCGGTCAACGATCTGGAGAGCGTGTTCGACTCGCCGCAGATCGCCGCACGTGGGATGCGCCAGACCGTCTCACATCCGACCGCGGGTTCGATCGAGCTGCCCGGCGTGCCGATGCACTTCTCGGACGCGTCGACGGAGGTACGGAGACACCCGCCGTTGTTGGGCGAACACACCGAGGAGGTGCTCCACGAGATGGGGTACGAGGACGCTGAGATCGCGCGGTTTCGGGACGCGGGTGCGATCTGACCCCCGGGACTGACGTGCCAACACCTGTCAATACGCGTGAAACCCGCCCCCTCCTCAACGGTTAAGGGGCCGCCGGACGATTGTCAGGGTGGAGGGTTGACAATGCCAGAACACTCACACGCCGAACTGCCGGACCTACCGTACGACTACGACGCACTCGAGCCATCGATCTCCGAACAGGTGGTCACGTGGCACCACGACACGCACCACCAGAGCTACGTGAACGGGCTCAACTCCGCCGAGGAGACGCTCGCGGAGAACCGCGAGTCCGGGGAGTTCGGGTCGTCGGCGAACGCGATGGGGGCGGTGACCCACAACGGCTGTGGCCACTACCTCCACACGCTGTTCTGGGAGAACATGCACGCCGACGGCGGCGGCGAACCCGAGGGCGAACTCGCCGATCGGATCGAGGAGGACTTCGGCTCCTACGAGGGCTGGAAGGGCGAGTTCGAGGCCGCAGCCTCCGCTGCGGGCGGCTGGGCACTGCTGGTCTACGACCCGGTCGCGAAGCAGCTTCGCAACCTCACGGTCGACAAGCACGACCAGGGCGCGCTGTGGGGCGCACACCCGATCCTCGCCTGCGACGTCTGGGAGCACTCGTACTACCACGACTACGGCCCGGACCGAGGCAGCTTCATCGAGGGCTTCTTCGACGTGATCAACTGGGACTCGGTCGCCGACGAGTACGCCAAGTGCGTCGATCACTTCGAGTAGTGCCAGATCTACCCCGTTTTTTCGCGCTGACCGAACAGCGTGAGGTTTACCCCGTTCGTACCGGTAGGTGAGCCATGCCGGTCGAGAAAGACGAGTTCGAGGCGCTCTACCCGTGTGACTTC
>SKXI01000229.1 GCA_007128515.1 Halococcaceae archaeon
CGAGGGGTGGTCCCCGTCGTCGAACGCGCCCATATCGCGGAGGATCGCCGGCCCGTCGAGCGTGACGTACGACTTCGTCTGGTCGTTGAGCCACCAGAGATACCTCCAGAATCGTCGGAGATCCGAACCGCTCACTCCGCGAGCGCTGGCCTTCATCGGCTACCCGACTCGACGGCGGCGTAAATAAGGGTCAGTGTAGTGACGACGAGGCCGACCTGAAACCGAGAGAGGCCGAACTCGGTCCGAAAAAGGGCGTCGCCGCGAAAACGGCGTAGTGACAGACGCTCGCGGAGACCTGCCAGAGCCTGACGAGCGAGACGGTTCGCCAGTACGACCGATCCATCGGGCGTCGATCTCTCTTCGCGACACGTTTCACCGTGACGAAGCCGATCAGAGACGGCCTACTCCCCGTCCCACTCGCCGCCGACCCGGTCCACACCCATCATTCCCTCGCCCGGGTGCTCGGTGAAGACGACCTTCGCGTTCTCCTCGGGAACGCCGTGTGTTTCCACGGCGTACTCCATCACGGCGAGCGCGAACGCGCGTTTCCGCTCGAACGACCGACCGCGGCGGATCTCGGCGTCCAGGAGGAGGATCGGCCCGTCGACAGCACGGCCGAGGTGGAGGTCCGCCGGACCGTGTTCGCGGATCACCACGGCGACGTGGCCCGCCTCGGTCGCCATCTCGGTCGTGTACGCCCCGGTCACGCGGTCGGCGAACGCGTGTTTCTCCTCGTCGGAGAGCGAGAGCGTCGTGTCGAACCCCAACAGCGGCATACACGGGCTCCACGCTCCGGTGGCTTCGCCGTTTCGACCGTGGCCGGCCTCACCGGCTCCACGCCTCTGGGGCCCTGTCGAGCCGTCGGATCGCCGGGGGGTAGGCGAGCGCGATCACGAACGCGACGAACAGCGAGATCCAGAAGCTCGTCTGACCGAGGACCGCGCTCACGAGCACGACCACGACCAGGTAGATGGCGAGCATCGCGAGGTAGTGCGGGGCGAGCTGGCGGAGCGTCGAGGCCATACCGGACCTCGGGTGGGTGTCGGATTAAACCTCCCGTTCGCCCTCGATCGTGGACGACACGGCGGAGAGTACCTCGCTCTCCTCGACGACCCGACCACGACCGCTGATCGCGTCGTAGAGGGTCCTGCCTGCCTCGCCGGCGTAGTTACGCGCCTCGAACGGGCGCTCCTCGACGACCACGATCGAGGAGGCCCGCCGCGCGCAGTCGAGGTTCGCGAGGTTCCCGGTCCCGACCTCGACGTCCGCGATCACGGTCACGTCCGCCCGGTCGATCGCCGCCGACACCGTTCGCCTCGCCTCCTCGTCCACGGGCGAGAACGGCTCGATCGCGACGGCCTCGAGGCCGAGCGACCGTGCGGTCTCCAGGTCCGAATCGCCCTCGTTGAGCGCGCCGACGCTCACCTCGTAGCCCGCACCCGAGAGCAGGTAGAGGAGCCGTGAGGCGACCCCGCCACCGCCGATCACGTGGACGTGTCCCAGCGTCGCCTCGGGTCGGTCGGGCAACGCCGTCACGTACGTCGAACCGGTCACCGGGTGTCGCGTCACGACCGCCCGCGTGTCGAACGCCTCCTCGAGGACGCCCTCCGTGAGGACGTGCTCGGGCGGTCCGCTCTCGAGGACCCTCCCGTCGGAGAGGACGACGATCCCCTCGCAGTAGTGGGCGGCGAGGTTGAGGTCGTGGATCGCCGCGACGACTGTCTTGCCCTCGCTGACGAGCTCGGAGACGAGTTCGAGCGTCCGGAGCTGGTGGTTGATGTCGAGGCTCGAGGTGGGTTCGTCCAGCAGCAACACCGGGGCGTCCTGGGCGAGCGCGCGCGCGAGGACGACCCGCTGGCGCTCGCCACCGCTCACGTCCGCGATCGATCGCTCGGCGAGGTGGTCGGTCTCGGTGCGGCTGAGCGCCCACTCGACGCGCTCGCGCCCGACCGGATCGCCCGTCCGGACCCGGCCCCTGTAGGGGGTCCGGCCCATCGCGACGACGTCCCGGACGTCGAAGGCAAAGGAGAGCGACGTGTCCTGGGGGACGACGGCCACCAGTTTGCTCGCCCCGCGCGCCGACAGCGTGTGGACGTCGGTTCCGTCGATCAGGACCCGTCCGGACACCGGCGCGAGTACGCCCGCGATCGTCCGCAAGAGCGTCGACTTCCCCGCCCCGTTCGGGCCGACGAGCCCCACGAACGTCCCCTCGCCGACGGTCGCCGAGACCCCCGAGAGGACCTCGACGCCGCCGAGGTGGACGTCGACGTCGCCGACCTCGATCATCGGTGGCGGATCGTCCTCGCGATGGCGAGCGGGTTCGAGCGCGGGTTCACCGCTCATCCGACCGCGTGCACCTCCCTGGTTCGGAGCAGGTAGAGGAAGAAGGGCGCGCCGAGCGCGGCGGTGACGATACCCACCGGTACCTCGGCGGGCCCCGCCCGCGCGACGGTGTCGGTCGCGACGAGGAACGCCGCGCCCGCGAGCGCGCTCGTCGGCAGCAGGATCCGGTGGTCGGGACCCACGAGCAGTCGCATCATGTGCGGGACGATCAGCCCGACGAACCCGATCACGCCCGAGACGGCGACCGCGGCGGCGGTGACGATGCTCGCCGTCGCGAGCAGGATCCGCTTCGTCCACTCGACGTCGATCCCGAGCGTCTTCGCGTCCTCTTCGCCTAACAGGAGTACGTTCAGGTCCTCGGCGTAGGCGTAGAGCACCACGAACGAGAGGACCACCGCTGGAAGCGAGAGCCTGACGTCGCCCCACGTGCTCGTGTGCAGGTGGCCCATCAGCCAGTAGACGACCTGCTCTAAGCTCTCGCCCGCGTTGATCTGGAGGAACGAGATCACCGCACCAAGGAAGGTCTGGATCGCGATCCCCGCGAGCAACAGCGTCGCGACCGGGGTCCGTCCGTCCTCGGTCGCGATCAGGTAGACGACGAACGCGGTGACCGTCGCGCCGACGAACGCCGAGAGCTGGAGGCCGATCGCGTGTGGAAAGACCGTCGGCGCGACGATGAAGGCGACCGCGCCGACCGCGGCCCCGGAGGAGACGCCGATGATGGAGGGGTCGGCCATCGGGTTGCGGAAGAACCCCTGCATGACCGTCCCGGCCGCGGCGAGCGCGAAGCCCACGATCGCCGCGAGGACGATCCTGGGCAACCTGATGCCGGTGACGATCGTCTGGCGGCTCTCGGCCACCTCGAACGCGAAGACCCGATCGGTCCTGACGGCCGGCACCGGAATCGAGAGCGACCCGAGGTCGACCCAGGCGACACCCACGGCGGTCGGCAGGGGGAGGACGTTGAGCACCGCCATCGCGACGACGTGTGGCTCGATCGTGACGGGGCCGAGACCCGTGCTGACGAGCGCGACGAGGACCAACAGCACCGCTAACCCCGCCGACCAGAGGGTCGTCCGGACGCGGACCTCCCCGTACACAGCCCAAATCAACTTGCTTTAGATAAATACTTATTGCGTTACTCCGACGGTCACGGC
>SKXI01000304.1 GCA_007128515.1 Halococcaceae archaeon
CGCTCGACCCGAAGCAGTCGACGTTCGTCTGGTAGAACTCGCGGAAGCGGCCCTGCTGGGGCTCCTCGTAGCGCCAGAACGGCCGCGTCGAGTACCACTTGATCGGCTTCGAGCGCTCCTGGCCCTTCGCGACGACCATCCGCGCCACGGTCGGCGTGAGTTCGGGCGTGAGCGCGACCTCGCGGCCACCCTTGTCGGTGAAACTGTAGAGCTCGTCGACGATCTCCTCGCCCGACTTGTCGACGTACATCTGGGTGCGTTCGAGCGCGGGCGTGGCGACCTCGCGGAAGCCGTAGCCGCTGGCGACCGACTCGATCGTGTCGATCACTCGCCGGTTGGCGCCCATCTCCTCGGGGTAGAAGTCACGGAACCCCTTGATCCGGTCGTACATGGGAGGGCGTTCGCGACTGGGTGGGTAAAAGGTGTCCTTACCGGTCCCGGCGACCGGTGACGGCGGTCTGGTCGTGCGCCGGGAACACCTGGGCGATGGCGCCCTCTCCCTCTCGTTCCGCGAGCAACGCCCGGAGTTCTGCCTCGTAGTCCGCCCGGTCGATCTGTTCGGATGGGCCGACCTCGACGGTGAGCGTCGCCTCGACGAGACGGTCGACCGCCCGCCGACCGAAGCCGGAGAGCGGTGCGAGGTAGTCCACGTCGTGACGGTCCTCGAGGCTCTGGGCCTGTGCCCGCGAGATCGACGGCACGCGGTCGTCCCGGCGGGTGCCGTCGGCGACCGCGTCGAAGCCCTCCTCGGCGAGCGCGTCGAGCGCCGCGCGGTGGACCTGCTGGATACCGTTTCTGGGGTAGCCGTCCTCGACCATCCGCTCGACGGCGGACTCCGCGACCTCGCGGTCGAGATCGAGGGTGCGAAACGGGAAACCGAGACGGTCGGCGCTCTCAGCGGCGTGGCGCCAGTCGTCGGTGAGACCGAACCGGGCGGTAACGAGCGTGACGTCGTAAAAGCGCTCGAGCACGAGCGCGGCGAGCGTCGAGTCCTTTCCCCCGCTGTACAGCAGTCCGCAGTCCATCTAGCGGCGTTTGATGTCGAAGCGTTTCCGATCCGGCTGCAGCTCCTTCAACAGCGCCTTCATCTTCTCCTCGTCGATCTTGCCGTTGACGCGCCCGCTCTGGGCGAGCGCGACCAGCTGCTGTTCGACCTGCTCCGCGAACTCCGGCTTGCTCATCCGCACCGAGTTCAGCCGCTTTCGCGCGCCGTCGGTGAGGAACTGGCGGAGGATCGCCTGTTTCTTCGCGTCGGCCTGCTGCTGGGCCTGTTCCTGTGCCTCTTCCTGTCGTGCCGCGCCCTGCTCCTGTTCTTTGAGCTGTTCGAGGCGCTTCTGACGGAGTTCGTCGAGGTCGTCCTCGGGGCTACCGCTCATACTTCGTGTTCTCTCTGCCGCGGTGAAAACAGTTACGCTAGGCGTAGCGTTCGAGTTCCGGACGCTCGTCGACGAGCTCCGAGAGCACTTCGTCAGCCACGTCGTCGAGCAGCGCGCGGCCCTCGCCGGTCACCTCGCGGCCCTCCGAACCGTGTTCGTCCACGAGCCCCTCCTCCTGGAGCTGCTGGAGGATCGTCCGGACGATGTTCGAACTGCCGTCGGCGTGGCGAGCCGGTGCGACACGGTAGCGCGTCGAGCCGTCCTTCGCGCCGCCGTAGTGTGTCGAGAGCCGCTCGACCCCGACCGGCCCGTCGACGGCGACCCGTCGCAGGATGCTCGCCGCGCGCAGCGACCAGAAGCCGTCCTGTTCCGGGGGGAGTTCGCGGTTCGCACCCGTCTTCGCGTAGGCGGCCCACTCCGGTTCCTCGAGTCGATCCTCCAGTCGCTCGGCGAGCGCCTCGATGAGCGCCTCCGCCGGGACGTCGTAGAGCGTCGTCATTGCCCGCGATTCGCCCGTGGCGCGTTTAAATCCGTCGTTGTGGTCGCTCGAGCAGGCCCGGGAGGGCCGACAGCGGATCGATCCGATGGGTCGGCTCGCCGTCGCTTCGCTTCCCGACCAACGCCGAGCGCATCCCGGCCGCACTCGCACCGGCGACATCCGTCTCCGGGGAGTCGCCGACGTGCAGCGCACGCTCCGGTGGGATCGAGAGCGCATCGAGTGCGCGGTCGAACGGTTCGGGATCCGGTTTCGCCCGCGTCTCGAACCCCGCGAAGGTGAGGTGATCGAACGCGCCGTCGAACCCCACGCCGGCGAGCTTCTCGCGCTGCATGTCCGGTGGTCCGTTCGTGACGAGGGCGACCGGACCGACCTCGCGGGCCGCCTCGATCGCCTCCCGTGCACCGGGGAGCGCGCCGACCCGCCGGTGGTTACGTTCGGCCGCGAACGCTGCCGCGAGGTCGGTTCCGAGGGCGGGATCGTGGTCCGCTCGCTCACAGAGCCACCGGAAACACCGTTCTCGAAGCTCGTTCATCCCGATCCCTTCGGCCGCGAACCGGTCGTAGGCCGCGGAGTACTCCGCCTCGGAGAACACCGGCTCGACCCCGACCGCCTCGAACGAGAGGTCGAGCACCTCGCCCGGCGACCGCTCGTACCGACAGAGCGTGCCGTCGAGGTCGAACGTCACGGCGTCGATCGGCTCGAACACGACCGCGGGTTCGTCCGGCCGAGACATAGCCGCGCCGGTCCACCCGACCGGCCTCCTTTTCCCCCTCACCCCCGAACCCGGCCCATGGACGAACGGGCCGCGCTCGCGATGCTCGCCGGCGAACTGCACCACGCGGGCGACGACGCCGCCGTGGTCGACGGCTGCGTCCTCACGACCGACATGCTCCACGAGACGACCGACTTCCCCCGGGGCACCACGCGCTACACCGCCGGCTGGCGTGCGGTCGGCGCCTCGCTCTCGGACGTCGCCGCGATGGGCGCGGAGGCGGTCGCCACCGTGGCCGTCTACGCCGCCCCCGCGTTCGACGACGAGGAGCTCGGAGCGTTCGTGGGTGGGGCGAGCGAGGTGTCGGAAGCGGTCGGTGCCGCGTACGTCGGTGGCGACCTCGACACCCACGAGGAGTTCACCGTGGCGACGACCGCCCTCGGCCGCGCCGAGGAGCCGGTTCCCCGGTCGGGCGCGCGTACAGGAGAGCTGGTCTGTGTCACCGGGACGCTCGGACGGAGCGCGGCCGGGCTCGAGGCGTTCCAGACGGGCGATCACGTGACCGGAAACGACCTCTTCAGGTTCACGCCACGGGTCGCGACGGGTCGGGCGCTCCCGGGGCGGGCGACGGCGATGATGGACTCGAGCGACGGGCTCGCCCGGTCGCTCCACCAGCTCTCGGAGGCGAGCGACTGTGGGTTCGAGATCGAACGCGAGGCGATTCCGATCGACGATGCGCTGTTCGAACTCGCACCGGACCGTGCGGAGGAGCTGGCCGTCGCCTTCGGCGAGGACTTCGAACTCGTCTTCACGGTTCCCGTGAGGAAGCTGCCGGCGGTCGAATCGGAGGCCGACGTCCCGATCACCGTGATCGGCGACGTGACCGAATCGGGCGTGACGATGGACGGCGAAC
>SKXI01000001.1 GCA_007128515.1 Halococcaceae archaeon
GCGTGGTGAAGACCGGCCGGACCCACCTCCAGGACGCGACCCCTGTCACGCTCGGCCAGGAGTTCGGCGGCTACCGCACCCAGATCGAGAAGGGCAGAGCGCGCGTGAAGGCTACCCGGGCACACCTCACCGAACTCGCACTCGGTGGAACGGCCACCGGGACCGGCCTCAACACCCACCCCGAGTTCCCCGAACTCGCCGCCGACTACGTCACCGAGGAGATCGGCATCGACTGCTACGAGGCGGACGACCACTTCGAGGCACAGGCGGCCCACGACGCGATGGCCGAGGCATCGGGCGCGCTCCGGACCGTCGCCGGGTCGCTGAACAAGATCGCGAACGACCTCAGACTGCTCGCCTCGGGCCCTCGAAACGGCCTCGGAGAGATCGAGCAGCCGGAGAACCAGCCCGGCAGTTCGATCATGCCCGGGAAGATCAATCCCGTCGTGGCCGAAGCGGTCAACCAGGTCCACAAACAGGTCCTCGGGAACGACGCGACGATCGCCGCCGGGGCGGCCCGTGGCGAACTCGACCTGAACCTCTACAAGCCGGTGCTCGCCCACGACTTCCTGGAGTCGGCGAAACTGATCGCGAACGTCTCGGAGACGTTCGCCGAGCGGTTCGTCGCGAAACTGGAGGCGAACGAGGCCTACTGCGCCGAACAGGTCGAGGGGTCGATGGCGCTCGCGACGGCGCTCAACCCGCACATCGGTTACGAGCAGGCCGCCGACGCGGCGAAGACGGCGCTCTCGGAGGGAAAGACCGTGCGCGAGGTCGCCATCGAGAAGGGCTACGTCACCGAGGAGGAGGCCGACGAGGTGCTCGACCCGATGAAGATGACCGAACGCGGCATCCTCGGCGACGGGTAGTCCCCTCTAGTCTATCTTAATAATTAATATGTGTAATGACCATCATTATATCTGAAAACCGATAGGCGGCGTCGGGATCTCTCGTTTCGCGATATCGCGCGTGAGAAGCTCTCACGCGGCTGTTTCGACCCATACGTTTTTCAATGAGGGCTGCGTGTGTCGGGATATGTATACGTGTCGGACGTGCAACCGGGCCTTCTCGACGGAACTCGCGCTCGAACTCCATCTCGATCAGTGCGAGACCGACCAGCTCTTCTGTAAGAAGTGTGGCAACCGCTTCGGCGAACGAGGCGCAACCCGCGACGGCTGGCACTACCACTGCACCGACGAGGGGTGTGACGGCGAGGGGATCGGCGAGGACCTCGTACGGGTCGAGGACATCCGTATCAGCCAGCGGTAAGGGACGGAGCCGTTCCCGTGACGGTCGTATCGTGGGCGTGACGGCGATCGAGGCCGGGGGCGTCCGCCCTGTGGGGTTCACCTCGATGCCCACACCGACCCACCACGCACCCCGGGTCGGACGGATGATCCCGAGGCGCTCGCACTCGGCGCGCCCGGCCAGCCGGTACTGATCTACCTACTGGCCGCGATCCTCGGTACTGCGTAGTCTCCGGCTGGCGTCTCGATCTGCGACCCTCCGGCGAGCGGTCGAGCTACCGGTCGTGCGGTGGTCGCCTCGTCGCCCTCTCCGTGGGAGTCCTCCCGGCCACGACGCTCTCCGGGTACGTCGTCGCGGTCGCGGCGCTCGGTGCGCCGACGGGCTCGTCTCGGCTGCCGGAAGGCCACCGTGGTGGTGTCTTTCGGGTATCCGTGCGCCGAGAACGAACTGGACGGTTTTTTACCCCTCGCGCGCCGAGGACCGCCAATGAGCGTCCCGGAGTACGACTACGAGGAGGTGGGTCTGGTCGCCGGTCTCGAGATCCACCAGCAGCTCGACACCGAGACGAAGCTGTTCTGTGGCTGTCCGACCGAGCGACGAGAGCCCGGGGAGTCGACCCGTCGGTTCTCGCGGTACCTCCACCCGACGCGGAGCGAACTCGGCGAACTCGACGCCGCCGCCGTCGAGGAGAGCCAGGTGAGTCGGCGCTTTACCTACCTCGCCTACGACGGCACCTGCCTCGTCGAGGAGGACGACGAGCCACCGCACGAACTCGACGCCGAGGCACTCGAGACCGCGCTCGAGGCGGCGCTGCTCATGGAGATGCGCCCGGTCGACCAGCTGCACGTGATGCGAAAGATCGTCGTCGACGGTTCGAACACCTCTGGCTTCCAGCGCTCGGCGCTGCTCGCGATGGACGGGGAGATCGAGACGAGCGAGGGACGGGTCGGGATCGAGGACCTCCTGCTCGAGGAGGAGAGCGCCGGGCGGATCGAGGAGACCGACGAGGGCGTCGTCTACAGCCTCGACCGGCTCGGGATCCCGCTGGTGGAGATCGGCACCGCACCGGACATCCGCTCGCCCGAACAGGCCCGCGAGGCTGCCGAGACGATCGGGATGTTGCTCCGCTCCACGGGAAAGGTCAAACGCGGGCTGGGGACGATCAGACAGGACGTGAACGTCTCGATCGCCGACGGTGCGCGTGTCGAGGTGAAAGGGGTTCAGGACCTCGCGGGGATCGAAGACCTGGTCCGTGGCGAGGTCCACCGCCAGCGCCAGTTGCTCGAGATCGCGGGGATGCTGCGAGGGAGAGAGGCGAGCGTGGACGAACCGACAGAGGTAAGCGAGGTCTTCGAGGAAACCGAGAGCGGCGTGATCGGGGGTGCGCTCTCGTCCGGTGGCGCGGTGATGGCCGTCCGTCTGGTGGGCTTCGACGGGCTCGTCGGGAGGGAGATCCAGCCCGACCGACGCCTCGGCACCGAGTTCTCCGACCACGCGAAGCGCCACGGTGCGGGTGGGGTCTTCCACACGGACGAACTGCCGGCGTACGGCGTCACGGACGGAGAGGTCGAGGACCTGCGTGAGGCGGTCGGCGCGGGTCCCGACGACGCGGTGGCGATCGTCGCCGACGAGGTGGAGATCGCCAGCCAGGCGATCGAAGCCGTCCGGGAGCGGGCCGAAACGGCGATCGAGGGCGTCCCCGAGGAGACGCGCGGGGCGAACGAGGACGGGACCTCCCGGTACCTCCGTCCGCTCCCGGGTGCAGCCCGGATGTACCCCGAGACGGACGTCCCTCCGGTCGAACCCGACGCGAGCGAGGTTGCGGTCCCCGACCTGCTCACCGAGCGGGCCGAGCGCTACGAGAGTGAGCTGGACCTCGACGCCGGACTCGCGGAGCAGGTCGCCTTCGGTCGGAAGATGCCGCTGTTCGAGCGCGTCGTGGCCGACGGGGTCGACCCCACCCTGGCTGCAGGCACGCTCGAGTCCACCCTGACGGAGCTCCGCCGTGACGAAGTCCCCGTCGAGAACCTCTCGGAGGAACAGCTCGCCGGGACGCTCGCGCTCGCTCGCGACGGCGAGCTCCCGAAGGGGAGCGTCGGGGAGCTGCTCGCGGCGCTCGCCGGATCCCCGACACTCACCCCGAAGGAGGCGCTCGAACGCGAGAACCTCGGCGGCGCATCGGACGACGAGGTCCGCGAGGCCGTCCGCGCGGTCGTCGAACGCAACGCCGACCA
>SKXI01000264.1 GCA_007128515.1 Halococcaceae archaeon
CGACGATCGCGTCGGCGAACTCGCTGGTCGCCACCTTCTCCCCCCCGTCGATCTGGCGGTGCAGGTCGTACGTGACCGTCTTCTCCGAGATCGTCGCCTCCACGGCCTCACCTACCAGCGACGCGGCTTCCTCCCACCCGAGGTACTCGAGCATGATCCGACCCGAGAGGATCATCGCCGTCGGGTTCACCTTGTCCTGGCCGGCGTACTTCGGGGCACTGCCGTGGACGGGTTCGGCCAGACACCGTAGATCCCCGAAGTTCGCCCCCGGCGCGATGCCCAGCCCCCCGATCTGCGCGCCACACGCGTCCGAGATGTAGTCGCCGTTTAAGTTCATCGTCGCCAGCACGTCGTACTCGTCGGTGCGCGTGAGCACCTGCTGGAGCATGTTGTCCGCGATACGGTCGTTGACCACCACCGCGCCCTCGGGTGCGTCGCCCTCGCGTTCCTCCCAGAGGGTGTCCTCGGTGATGACCTCCTCGCCGTACTCCTCGTCGGCGACCTCGTAGCCCCAGTCCCTGAACGCGCCCTCGGTGAACTTCATGATGTTGCCCTTGTGGATCAGCGTCACCGACTCGCGGTCGTGCTCCAAGGCGTAGTCGATCGCGCGGCGGACGAGCCGTTTGCTGCCGTACTCGGTGATCGGCTTGACGCCGATCCCCACCGGGCCGTCGTGGATCACGTCGCGTGCACCCATCTCCTCCTCGACGAACCGTTTCATCTTCTCGACGTCGTCGCTGCCGGCTTCGAACTCGATGCCGGCGTAGACGTCCTCGGTGTTCTCCCGGAAGGTGACCATGTCCATCTGCCCGGGGTTCTTCACGGGCGAGGGGACGCCGTCGATGTGGTAGGTGGGCCGGACGTTGGCGTAGAGGTCGAGTTTCTTTCTGAGCGCGACGTTGAGGCTCCGGAAGCCCGCGCCGACGGGCGTCGTCAGCGGGCCCTTGATCGCGACGCGATAGTCGCTGATCGCGGAGACGGTCTCCTCGGGGAGGTGGACCTCCTCGCCGTAGCGCTCTCTGGCGTGCTCGCCGGCGTACACCCGCATCCAGGAGATGTCGTGGCCGGTGGCGTGGGCGGCCGCCTCCAGTACCGTCTGTGCGGCCGGGGCGACGTCGACGCCGATGCCGTCGCCGTAGATGATCGGGATGACGGGCGTCTCCGGGACCGAGAGCGACTCGCCCTCGACGGTGATCGCCTCGCCCTGATCGGGAACCTCGATCTGCTCGTAGCTCATCTCGTCCGAACGGTCGTCCATCCCAGTCATAAGGCCTCTCATTTCGGATTCGTCGGGGATCGAGGGGACCACCGGCGCGGTCCGCTGGTCCCGGGACGAACGGCTCTCCGCTTCGCATACCGTTATACAGCCCGAGAGGACAGAGCCGGTATGCAGGTGATCGTCCACGGCGGTGCCGGCGGCGTCCCGGAGGAGCCCGAATCGCGACAGGCGGTCCTCGACGAAGCGGCGACGACCGGTGCCGCTCGGGAGAGCCCGGTCGACGCGGTCTGTAACGCCGTCGCCGTCCTCGAGTCCTCGCCCCGGTTCAACGCGGGTAGGGGAGGTGCGATCCAGAGCGACGGGGTCGTCCGCACGGACGCGGGGATCATGACCGACGATCGCTCGGCGGGTGCTGCCTGCTCGATGACGGGCGTCGAGAACGCCGTCGCCGTCGCCCGGGCGGTCATGGAGGAAACCCCACACGTCCTGCTCGCGGGCGACCGCGCCGTTGCGTTCGCGGCCGACTACGGTATCGAGACGGGACTCGACTGCCTGACCGAGGGGACGAGCGCGCGCTGGGAAGACCTCGACCCGCCGGAGGGTGGCCCGATGGAACAGCTCGCCTGGGTCACCGACCGGTTCGGCGGGACGACCGCGGATCCGGAATCCGATCACGACACCGTGGGCGCGGTCGCGAGCGACGGCGAGCGGGTCGCCGCGGCCACCTCGACGGGCGGCCGGTGGCTCGCGCTGGCGGGTCGGGTCGGCGACGTCCCGCAGATCGGTTCGGGCTTCTACGCCACGCCCGCTGGGGGTGCGAGTGCGACCGGCGCTGGCGAGGAGATCGCGCGGGTGACGCTCTCCCGGCTCGCGGTCGACCGGCTCGAGGCGGGCGAGAGCCCGGAGGAGGCTGCGGAAGGTGCGATCGAGGAGTTCGAGGCGATCACCGACTCCACCGCGGGGATCATCGTCTGCGACGGGCAAGCGGTCGGTAGCGCGTACAACAGCGACGGGATGCAGACCGCGAGCACGGCTCAGAGGGATCGTCGTAGACGTTCATAGAGGTACCAATTCGGGACCGAGAGACGGGATCGGTGTATCCGTACCCGACATCTCTGGATGGCTACGGCGGCCCCTATCGGTTCCCCGTTCAGGGAGCACGACGGGTCATCGGGGTCGCTGCTCGGGGATGACTCGCTATCACCGGAGGAGACACCATCCGCCGCTGGCTGGCGCTCGTCGGCCTCCTCTCCATTGGCGGCCTCGCCATCCAGCGGTTGGCCCCCGCCCATCATCGATGACGAGCGGCGTACGGTTTCCTCGGCGTCACGATCTCGTCGTCCGGACGCGACCACTCCGGAAGCCGACCCGGGACGCTCACGAACCGTCGTTCTCGCCAGTCGTAGGCGGTGAGCTGACCGCCGTAGACACAGCCGGTGTCGAGACCGACCGCCCACCTGGTCTCGATCGGACGGCGATGGACCGTGTGACCGAAGAAGACGCGCATCGGGCCGTCGTACGCCTCGTACCAGAATGGGCCGTCGTAGCCCCCGCACTCGTGCGAACGCATCTCGACGAGGTCCTCGGGCGACTGCTCGGAGAGCGGTTTTCGGGGGTCGACCCCGCCGTGGACGACCAGCGAGTCGTCGAGCGAGATCGCCAGCGGGAGCTCCTGGAGGTACGCCCGGTCCGCGACCGAGAGCTCCGGAAGCGCCACCTCGTCGCGGATGATCTTCGCCTCGTTGTTCCCGCGAACCGAACGGCCCGTTTCGAGGAGGTCGAACGAGGGGCCGGGGGACATCTGTCGTGCGACCGTACGGTCCCGAGTATAGAAACGGTTTATATTTCGGCTCCCTCGTGAATATAGACACGCCGGCCACCGAGGAGACGCAACGGCTTTCACTCGCTCGTCGGTACGGTGGGTATGAGCGACGTGGACCTCGACGGCGAACAGTACGAGAGACACCGGGAGGCGGGCGAGATCCTCGCGCAGGTCCGCGAGGAGACGGCGGCGAGAGTCGAGGTGGGCGCGAGTCACCTCGCGGTCGCCGAGTACGCCGAGGACCGGATCAGGGAACTGGGTGGCAAGCCGGCGTTTCCCGTCAACATCTCGATCGACGAGGAGGCCGCCCACGCCACCCCCGCACCCGACGACGAGAGCACGTTCGGCGAGGAGATGATCAACCTCGACATCGGGGTCCACATCGACGGCTGGCTCGCGGACACCGCGATCACGGTCGACCTCTCGGGTAACGACGACC
>SKXI01000276.1 GCA_007128515.1 Halococcaceae archaeon
CTCGGCGAGGACCCGTCCCGGATCGAGGATCACTGGCAGACGATGTACCGCGGCGGGTTCTACCGGGGTGGGCCGATCCTCATGAGCGCGCTCTCCGGGATCGACCAGGCGCTCTGGGACCTGAAGGGGAGAGAACACGGGACGCCCGTCTACGAACTCCTCGGCGGCCGGGCGCGCGACCGGGTCCGGGTCTACCAGTGGATCGGCGGGGACCGGCCCGCGGACGTCGGCGAGGCAGCCGCCGAGAAGGTCGCCGAGGGCTTCACCGCGCTGAAGATGAACGCGACCGCCGAGCTTCGACGTATCGACACGCCGGCGACCGTCGAGGCCGCCCGGGGTCGCCTGGCGGAGGTCCGCGAAGCGGTGGGTCCCGAGGTGGATATCGGGGTGGATCTCCACGGACGCGCCTCGAAGTCGATGGCGAAGCGGCTGATCGAGGCGCTCGCCCCCTACGAACCGATGTTCGTCGAGGAGCCGGTGTTGCCGGAGCACAGCGATTCGCTACCGGGGATCGCAGAGCACACTACCGTCCCCATCGCGACGGGCGAGCGGCTCTACTCGCGCTGGGAGTTCAAGCCGCTCCTCGAGAGCGGCGCGGTCGACCTGATCCAGCCGGACCTCTCGCACGCGGGCGGGATCACCGAGGTCAGAAAGATCGCGGCGATGGCCGAGGCGTACGACGTCGCGCTCGCGCCACACTGCCCGCTCGGGCCGATCGCGCTCGCGTCGTCGCTCCAGGTGGACGCCTGCACGCCGAACGCGCTGATCCAGGAACAGAGCCTCGACATCCACTACAACGAGGGCAACGACGTGCTCGACTACCTCGAAAAGCCGGACGTCTTCGAGTACCGAGACGGGTACGTGGACGTGCCGACCGGCGACGGTCTCGGCATCGAGGTGGACGAGGCGTACGTCGAAGAGCGGGCACGCGAGGACGTCGACTGGCACAACCCGGTCTGGCGCCACGACGACGGGAGCGTCGCCGAGTGGTAAGCGGACACACACGGTTATGTGCCCTGGTGCAATAGGGAGACCATGAGCGAGAAGGAGTCCGACCGATCCGGCGGTGGTCCCCCCGGGAAGGTCGGCCGTGTCATCGACGAGTACGGTCTCGACGGGACCGGGACCGAACTCGAGCGGCGCTGGACCGGCGAGGGTGGCGAGTCGATGAGCCTGCGGGCGCTTTCGGACTGGTTCAACCAGCGGGTGCTCGGGGCGGCGATGGAACGGGCGGGGCTCAGGCCGCTCGACGGCGAGGTCGAGAACACCTACCGGTTGCTCGAAGGCGACGAGGTGAGCGCCGGGATGCGCGAACAGACCAGACGACAGCTCGAACGGGACGGGCTCGACCTGGATCGTGTCGAACGGGACTTCGTCTCCCACCAGGCGATCTACACCTACCTCACGGACCACCGTGGGGTCGTCCACCCGTCGAACCGTGAGGAGAGCCCCGAAGAGCGGATCGAACGCGAACTCGGCAAGCTCGACGCACTCGTGAGCCGGACGACCGCGGTGACCGAGGACACCCTCAGCCGTCTGGCGAACGCGGAGGTGATCGCGGCGGGCGACCTCGACGTCCTCGTCGACGTGCAGGTCTCCTGTTCGCGCTGTGGGGTCGTCGCGTCGGTCACCGGATTCGTCGACCGTGGCGGCTGTGACTGCGAGGGCGAGCGGTCGTGACAGCCATACTCGTGTCACACGTCGACGTCGGTATGAAAGAGTTATTACGGAACGGAATGAACAACGGCCAATGTCCTCAGTCGATGCTACCGAGCGTCCGATCGCCGTCCACGTCGAGAACATCGGCGGGATCGACGAGACGGACGTAGAGCTCAGACCCGGCGTGAGCGTACTGGCGGGTCGGAACGCGACGAACCGGACCTCGTTTCTCCGGTCGATCATGGCGGCGCTCGGGAGCGAGCGCGTCTCGCTGAAAGGCGACGCCGAGGAGGGGCGGGTCGAACTCACGATCGGCGAGGAGTCGTACACGAGGCGGCTCGTCCGGTCGAACGGGGTCGTCTCGTTCGACGGCGACCCGTACCTCGAGGACCCCGAACTCGCGGACCTCTTCGCCTTCCTGCTCGAATCCAACGAGGCCCGACGAGCGGTCGAAGTCGGCGACGACCTTCGAGAGCTCCTGTTGCGCCCGATCGACACCGGACGGATCGACGACGAGATCGACCGGCTCAGATCCGAGCGCGAGCGGGTCGACGAACGGCTCTCGGAGCTCTCGACGCTCGAACGGGAGCTGCCCGAACTGGAAGCCGAGCGGCGACGGCTCGACGACGAGCGAGAGGACGCGAAATCGGCCCTCGAGGAGGCACGAGCGGCGCTCGACGCGGCGACCGACGAGGACGCCGACACGGACGAGGAGCTCGAGGAGCTCCGAGAGCTCAGGAGGCGCCTCGAGGACCTGGAGTACGACCGGGAGACCGAACGTCGGAGCCTCGACTCGCTCGAGGCCGAACGCGAGGAACTCGAGGCGGCGCTCGGCGACCTGCCGGGCGAGGAAGAAGGAGAGCTCGACGAGATGGCCTCGCGCATCGAGACGCTCCGGGGGCGCAAGCGCGAACTCGACGAGACCGTCTCGCGACTCCAGACGATCGTCCAGTTCAACCAGGAGATCGTCGAGGGAGAGCGCCCCTCGTTCGTCCGGCAGATCGACGGGGACCGACCGGTCACCGACCGACTGGTCGACGGGGAGGAGGTCACCTGCTGGACGTGCGGGTCCACCGTCGAGTCGGCGGCGATCGAGACGACGCTCGATCGCCTGCGCGAACTCAGGACCGAGACCGCAGACCGCCGACGCGAGGTCGGAGAGGAGCTCGACGAACTCAGGGAGCGACGCGAGGCACACGCCGAACGGCGACGAGAACGAGAGCGACTCGACCGGGAACTCGAGGAGACCGAACGGGAGATCGAGCGCCGCGAGGAGCGTCTCGAGGAGATCGCTTCGAAGACCGAGGCGCTCGAGTCCGAGATCGAGACGCTCGAAGCCGATCTCGAAGCGCGCGACGGCGACGAGACGTTCACGCTCCAGCGCGAGGTGACGGAAGCGGAGTTCGGGCTACGCCGGGTGGAGAGCGAGCGCGAGGCGGTCGTCGAGGAGATCGAGGAGGTCGAAGAGCGGCTCGCGAGCCGGGAGACCCTCGAGAACCAGCGCGAATCGATCGGCGAGGAGATCGAACGGCTCCGGACCCGGATCGACCGGATCGAGCGCGACGCGATCGAAGCGTTCAACGAACACATGGGGACGGTCCTCGACCTGCTCGACTACGCCAACTTAGAGCGGATCTGGATCGAGCGCCGGGAGGCAGCGACACGGGGGGAGGACGCGGAGTACGTCCTCCACGTCACCCGGAGTACGAACGACGGTGTCGCCTACGAGGACGAGGTCGAACACCTGAGCGAGTCCGAGCGCGAGGTGACGGGGCTGATCGTGGCGCTCGCCGGCGCGCTCGCCCACGACGTCGCCGA
>SKXI01000272.1 GCA_007128515.1 Halococcaceae archaeon
CGTCGAACTCGAAGAAGGGACCGTCTACTCGGCGTGGGCGATCGGCTACGCGGCCGACGAACCCGCGCTCGACCTCGCGGTCACCGTCGACAACATCGAGCCCGGTCAGGCTCGGATGTAAGACAGGTCAGTTCACCTCCGAACTCGCTTCTTTGGTCGCCTCATCGTCGAGCGACCGCTCCCCGTCCCTGAAGGAGTGGACGTGCTGTGAGAACGGGATGACGACTCCCTCGCGGTCGAACGACTCCTTTACCCCCTCCATCGCCTCGGTTCGCGCCTTCCACGACCGGCGCATCGAGGGGTTCTCGATCCAAAACCGGAGTTCGAGGACGATCGCCGAGTCGTCGAAGCGTTTCGTGACGACCTCCGGGGAGGGCGTCTCCTGGGCGAGGTCGACGTCGGCCAGACCGTCCCTCAGGGCGGCGCGTGCCCGTTCGAGGTCGCTATCGTAGTCGACACCCACCTCGATGTCGATCCGGAGGCGGTCGTTTCTGGAGTAGTTGATCAGCTGGTTGCTCGTCACCTCGTCGTTCGGAATCAGCACGTGCTGGTCGCGGAACGTCTGGACCTTCGTGTTGAGGATCGTGACGTCCTCGACGATACCCGTACGCTCCTCGCCGTCGCTGTGGACGGCGATCCAGTCGCCGACGACGAACGGTCGGGCGAACAGGAGGACGAAGCCGGCGATCATCGCCGAGAACGTCTTCTGGGCGGCGAGCCCGAGGACGGCGGAGAGCACCCCCGCGCCGAGGATGAGGTTCGTCAGGTTCACCCCCCAGATCGTGAGGACCAGCCCGATCCCCGCGAGGAAGATGCCCGCGTCGGCGACGTGGTAGGCGACCTCGCTCTGGTGGCGGGTGATCGCACCCGCGTCGTCGAGCTCGTCGATCGACCGGTTGACGAGCCTGATCAGCAGGTAGGTCGTGACGAAGATCGCCGCGGTAACGAGGTAGAGAACGGCGTACGCCCGGTTGACGAGCACCGCGTCGACCAGCAGGTCGAGGATCACCGTGACGTTCCAGACGACGGTGAGCGCGACGGTGACGGTCCCGATCCAGAGCGTCAGCAGTGACGCCTGGATCGCCTCCGAGAGGCCTTCACCGACGCGCGCTTTCAGCGGATAGTCGAGGCGACGGATCGCCCAGGCCCCGAGGAAGACCGAGACGATCAGCAGCAGCGTCACGAACAGTTTCCACTCGACCGACGGGAAGGGCTCTCCCTGGACGATCCAAACCGACTCCGAGTACAGCGTCATCGACTCTGGCGGCCGTAGACGAGCCTCGCTTATGCCTCTGTGGCTTTTCGGTGCGCCGTGTGAGGCGATACCGACGGTCTGCTGTAACGACTTGCCGGCGCAAGGGCGACCGACCTGCGGTTGCGCTGGCACCGATAGGGATCATCGTACCGATCCGGACCGAGAGCGGGTTCGTTCGTACCGGAGCGTGGTGTCGAGACCCCCGTTACCGGAGGACCGCGCGGGCGACGAGCGCGAGCGTCGCGAGCGCCATCGCGGCGGCGAAGGCGACGACGAGCGCCGAGAGCGGTTCGGTGACCGTCGCCAGTTCGTCGGCGACGAACGAGCCGGCGACCACGCTCGCGACGCCGACGAGTACGACGCCGCCCAGGTTCGCCCAGAGCGGGGTCCCCTCGGGGACGACGTCGGTGTCGTTCAGCAACACCAGGATCACGACGAGCGCGAACGGCGTCCCGACGAGGCCGAACGCGAGGACGAGCACCAGTAGCGGTAAAACCGCACCCTCGATGAACCCGCCCAGCGCCGAGAGCAGCGCGACGCTCGCGAGCAGCACTCGGTACCTGGTGTCCTCGATCGAGAGCTCCCAGCCGAGCTTGTCGGCGAGCAGGTAGGGCGGGACGACCGTGTTCCCCCCGAGCGTCGAGACGGCGGCGCCGAGGAGTCCGAGCAGGAAGAGCCAGGTGGCGTACTCCCCGACGAGCGGGCCGAGCGCCTCGGCGGCCTGGATCACCGTCAGGGTTGCAGGGTCGACCGTCCCCTCCAGGACGCTGGCCGCCACGAGGAAGATCGCGAGGCTGTAGATCCCGAACGCGAGCAGCATCGACGTGCCGATGTCGAACGCGGCGAGGTCCCTGTCCTCGGCCGTCCAGTTCCGGGCCCGCATCGTGTAGCTCTGCATCGTGAGCAGCGTGATGTGGACCGCCCCGCCCATGATGCCGGCGGCGACGAGCGCGCCGCCGACGCCCGCGGGGATCGCGGGAACGAGACCGCCGGCGGCCTCGGCCGGACTGATCGGGACGACCAGCGCCGTCGCGAGGAACGCGAGCACGACGACAGACACGAGCAGTTTCGCGCCGATCTCGGCGAAGCGGTAGCCGCCGCCCGCGAGTCCCACCACGAGGATCACCGCCCAGGTGACCCCCCAGATCCGCGGGTCGGCGAGCGTCGCGATCCCCAGACTGCCCGCGATCGCCGCGCTCGTGTCCGCGGCGGTCTTCATGATCACCAGCTGCGCGAGACCGGCAGCGAGCACCACGTCCGCGACGAGCACCCACGCCCAGAACTCCCCTAGATGAGTTTCGACCGTCGTGACGATCCCCTCTTCGGTGAACAGCCCGAGCCGTGCGGCGAGGTACTGCCCGAGCGCACCGAAGACCGCCGAGACGATCACCACCCAGAGCAGCGCGTAGCCGAAGCTCGCGCCCGCGGTGAGCAGGCTCGCCATCGTCGCCGGTCCCGCCGCGATCGCCCCCGCCAGCCAGGTCGGCCCCAGCCGTCCGAGGAACTCCCCGAGATCGGAGAGCTCCGGTGTCCGCGTCGTCGTTGCCATTGCCGGCAGTTCCCTCCCGGGACCTATAACCGCGTGGTATTCGGTCGTGTTAGCAGTCTCGAAGTGCGGCCGACCGTGATCTCACCCCGCTACCAGCCGTGCCCCGCCGTTCGTGACCGCACAGCGACTCGAGAGGACGTCGCGTACCCCCACGGCGAAGACCGTCTCGCCGAACAGCGCCATGCTCCCGACGCCGCCGGCACGCTCGACCCGTTCGAGCTCTCGCTCGACGAACGGTGTCGCGATGCCCACCCCCGTCAGGTAGGCCCGCGACCGTTCGGCGAACGCCCGAAGCGTCGGCGGGTCGGGGAGCCGGTCGAGGTGCTCCCTGCCGACCTCGCTCGCGAGACGCATGAACGACTCGTCGGCGAGCATCTCCTTCGTACTCATCTCGCCCGCGCTCGCGTACTCGATCTCTTCGCCTACCTCGCGCCGCTCGACCTCCCCGTTCGCGCTCCAGAGCAGTCCACCCCGGTCCTGGATGTAGACGTCGCCCTGACCCGTTCCCGCGGCCCGCTCGGCACGGTGGGCCGCCTCGACGAGCTCTCCCCGACCGACCCCGAGGCCGCACGCAGCGTTCGCCGCCAGCGCCGTCGCGAGCGTCGCCGCCCCGCTCGCGCCGAAGCCACAGCCCAGGGGAACCTCGGGGA
>SKXI01000254.1 GCA_007128515.1 Halococcaceae archaeon
GCTCTACCGAAGCGCGTGGATCGGCCAGGTCCAGTACCCCGGGGAGGAGCTCTCCGTCCGGACCGGGGCCGGGATCGAGGAGGCGTACCTGGAGGGGCTGGACGCGATGCCGGTCTCCGAGCTGGCCGACGGCGCGGTCGCGGCGGTCCTCGCGACCCGCGAGGTCCAGGTCGTCCGCCAGTACGCGGTCGACACTCCGGACGGAGAACCCGCAGACGACACGGACGTGGAGGCGACCGCGGCGGTCCCGCTGGGGATCGGGGACCGGATCAACGGGGTGCTGGTCGTGAACGGGGTACGGGAGGAGGTGTTCAGCGAGGAGGCGCTGGCGGGGTTCGAGTCGCTCGGCCGGTTGGCCGGGTTCGCGGTGGACGCCCTCCGGACGCGGGAGGTGGTGTTGTCGGACACGACGGTCGAGATCGAACTGGCCGTAGAGGACCCGGGGTTCTTCTACCACCGGCTGACCCGGGAGCTCGACTGTCGGTGTCGGCTGGAGCGGTCGATCCCGATCGACGGGGGTCGGGTCGTTCACTACCACACGGTGGAGGGTGCGGAGCCGAAGGCGGTCGTCGAGCTCGCCGCGTCCGAGGGATCGATCGAGGAGGCGGACGTGCTGTCCGAACGCGGGGAGGGGTTCGTGCTCCAGACGATCACGGACGGTTCGCCGGTCGAGGGAGTGCTCGCCGCCGGCGCACGGATCCGTGAGGCGGTCGCGGAGGAGGGGGCCGGACGGATCGTGATCGAGGCGCCGCAGTCGGTGGAGATCCGGGAGGTGGTCGGGGCCTTCGAGCGAGCCTTCGCGGACGTCGATGTGGTCGCGAAGCGTCGGCGGGACCGGTCCGTCCGGACCGCCGACGACGTCTGGGAGGAGGTCCCCGGCGAACTCACGGAAAAACAGCGGTCGGCGGTGGAGGCGGCGTACGCGGCGGGCTACTGGGACTGGCCGCGGGAGGTGACGGCGGAGGAGCTGGCGGGGTCGTTGGGGATCTCCTCCTCGACGCTCCATCAGCACCTCCGGAAGGGGATCCAGGGCGTGCTCGGGGCGGTCCTGGACGACCCCGGGGAGGGCCACGAATGAGCCGATCGAGCTGGGTGTACGGGCCGGGCGACGACACGTCTCGACGGGCCCGGTTGACCCCCCGTGTGCGCCGACGGGTTCGGAGATGGCGAACCCCGCAGTGTCGCGTTCTACGGCCGGGAGAGCACCGGGGACGCGGGTTCAGGCCCGTTCGACGTCCCTGAGCAGGTCACAGACCACGTGCGCGCAGAGGACGATCCCGGTGTAGGCCGCGACCGGCGGCGACCGTCGACGCAGCAGGGCGACGAGGGCGGTGCCGACGAGCGCGTGGCTCGCGAGGCGCTGGCGGGCCATCCCCTCCATGTCGGCGAAGACCCACTCCTGGTCGTAAATGCCGTTCACCGGGTCGGAGAGCACCGCCCGGAGGTGCGACCAGTGCCCCGTTCGAACGCGAGCGATGAGGAAGTGATCCAGGTCGACGAGGACGCTGAGGGCGACGCCGTAGACGAAGAGGGAGGCGAGTTTCAGGGGCGAGACGGCCGGTCGGACGAGCGCGAGGGCGAGCGCGCTCACCACCGTGCCGACCGCGGCGTGTTCGAGGGTCTCCATAGGCTCCGATAGAGGCGATCGCCCTTAGTTAGGAGCGCTTGAACGGCCGCCAGTAGAGCAGGGCGACCGTCGCGAGGAATATCACGGTACCGAGCTCTCGGGACTGGAAGGCGACGGCGGTCGCGACCGCGCTCCCCCCGAACACGGCGGCGAGAAGCGGGGCGAGCACCGGCCAGACGCACGAGACACACGAGAAGAGCCCGAACAGCCCGGAGACCGCGCCGCCCGCGGCGTCGAGGATCGTCGCGTAGACCAGGTACGCCAGCGCGGTGTAGCCGATCACGAGAAAGGGGATCGCGGCGAACTGGACGAGGCCGGTGTCGATCGCGATCACGGGACCCGTCCCGGGCGTGACCAGCGAGACCGAGAGCACGGAGTTCTGGACCTCGGGGTGACTCGGCGAGAGCAGCCCCCCGGCGACGAACAGGACGAGGAGGTAGCCGACGGCGACCGCGCCCGCGATCCGGGCCTGGCGGGTGGACCTCGGTTTCGGCTCGGTACGGACGAGCGCCCAGAGGCCGACGTTGATCCAGACGAACGGGTAGACAACCGAACTCCAGGAGGTGATCCGCACGTCGGTCAGCAGCAGGTAGAGCGCGACGAGCAACACCTCGGTGTTGACCAGCAGCGCGCCGTAGACGAGCGTCGATCGCCTCGGTCGGAACCGGTCGGGCGCGGGGAGCGAGACGGTCTGCATGGCTAGAGCGCGAGCGCGTCGACGACGATGACAAGCAAGAGCGCCCCGAGGTAGGCGTTCGAGGCGTGGAACGCGCGGAACGCCGCTTTCCGCGTCTGTTCTCGGTGCAGTCTGATCACCGCGTAGAGGAAGAGCGCGCCGAAGGCGACGCTCGTGAGCGCGTACGCCCAGCCGAGCGTGCCGACGGTCGCGAGGACGCTCGCGCCGAGCAGCGTCGCCCCGAGGTAGAGCACGATGTGTTTTCGCGTCGTCCGCTCGCCGCGAACGACGGGCATCATCGGGAAGCCACCGCGCTCGTAGTCGGCCTTGTACGCGAGTGCGAGGTTGTAGAAGTGCGCCGGCGTCCAACAGAAGATCACCGCGGCGAGGACGAGCGCCGGCAGGCCGATCTCTCCCGTCACTGCAGCCCAGCCGATCAGCGCGGGCAGCGCCCCCGCAGCACCGCCGAGGACCGTGTTCTGGACCGTGTTCGGTTTGAGGACGAGCGTGTAGATCACGCTGTAGAAGACGATGGCGGTGAGCCCCAGCAGCGCTGCGAGCGCGTTGACGAAGACGTAAAAGACCGCGAGCGAGGCGAGTCCCAGGAGGACGCCGAACGCGAGGGCGTTGCGAACGGGAACGACGTCGGTCGCGAGCGGCCGGTCCGACGTGCGGGCCATCTTCCGGTCCACGTCACGCTCGAGGACGTGATTGAACGTCCCCGCCGAACCGATCGCGAGCACGCCACCGAGCAGCGTGGCGATCACGATATCGACGGTGAGCGTGGGACCGGCGGCGAGCGCCATCGCGGCGGCGGCGACCAGACAGAGCAGCCACATCAGCCGGGGTTTCGTCAGGCTGTAGTAGGCCCCGATCGTGGCTCTCAGCCCCGTCGGGACCGGTTTCGGCCCCCGTTCACCGGCGTCCGTCTCGGGTTCGACCTCCTCGTCCGTCTCGCTCGCCTCGCGTTCTCGGGTCGGGAAGCGGGCCTCGAGCGACCAGGCGAGCGCGAGCAGCAGGCCGCCGAAGATGCCCATCGCGAGCAGCAGGTGGATCGCGGAGACGTACTCGGGCGTGCCCATCGTCGCGGTCACCGCGCCGACGCCGACCTGGACCGGGTAGAGGAGCGCGGCGACGGCGAGCGCGA
>SKXI01000188.1 GCA_007128515.1 Halococcaceae archaeon
CGGATCTCGCGGTGAAGATCGAGGAAGTCCGTGTCGCTCGGGTAGTAGACCGTGATCCCGCCGAGATCGAGGAGCAGCCCGATCACCTCGCCCTCGGCGTGGAACGGTTCGCCCTCGTCGTTCACGTGTTCTCCCTCGCTCCGGTTGTACGCCGGGACGGTTCGAACCTCGATCTCGCCGATCGTCGTCATGCCCTCCAGCGGGAGCGAGTGGACCTCCCGATCGAGGGCTTCGGTGTCGATCGCCTCGTAGGCCGCGACGACGGTCTGGCCACCCGACACCGCCTCGATCCCGTCGGGGTCGTAGTGGTCGAAGTCGTCGTGGGTGACGAGGACGTAGTCGGCGTCGCCCGGCTGGCCCTCCACGACGTCGCTCCACGGGTCGATGTAGAGCACGAGTCCGTCTCCCGTCTGGATCCGCACGCTCGCGTGGCCGAGTCGTTCGAACGATACCCCCTCGTGCGTGGCTGACATAGGCGGGTTCCGGTTCGCCCCGCGGGCCGATAACCGTTGTCCGGCTACACCCGGCCGACGGTGAGGTAAAAGGGGACGGTCTCGGTCCGTCTGTAGGTCCTCGTCTGCATCTGGGTGACCGCCTCGTGGCCGACGGCCCGCCACCGTTCTCTCAGGTCGTCGAAACCCTCCTCGGTGAGCGCGCTCGACAGGAGGGTCTCGCGGTCGGAGTCGAGCCCCGTACCGGTCGCCTTCCGTTGAACGGCCCGGAGCGCGGCCTCGTCGTACGGCGGTTCGATCCGTTTCTCGTGGTCGTACCGGGCCGTCTGGAGCTCCGACAGACCCGCCTCGTCGAACAGTGCTCGCGCACGCGCGCCGAGGGTCACGTCCGTCTCGACGCCCTCGATGTATCGCGAGCGTGATCGACGTTCGAGTTCCCGCTCCCCCTCGACGGTGGACTCGACGCGTACCTCGCCGTTGTCGGGTTCGATCGCGCAGACGAGCTCCGAGGAGACGCGGCGGAACTCGCGAACGGTCGGACGGGGATCCGGGAGGTTGATCAACAGCGCCTGGCAGACGACGAGGTCGAACGCGTCGTCGAGAAACGGGAGCCGCCGGGCGTCGCCGGCGAGGACCGGTGCGTGCTCGCGGGCGTGCGCGAGGAGGTCCGTGTCCGCGTCGACGCCGACGACGGCTGCGGGTGACTCGTCGACGAGCACCCGGGTGAGTTCGCCGGTGCCACAGCCGACGTCGAGTATCCTCGTTCTCCCATCGAGATCCAGCCCGGAGAGCGCCTCCCGGCGCTCCCACATCCCGCGTCTCGTCGAGGCGAGGTACTCCGCGTCGAACCGGCGCATCAGGCGCCGTTTCTGAGCTCTCTCACCTTCGCGATGTTCCACTCGTAGCTCCGACCGTCCTCGGTCGGGGTTTCGAGCACGAGTGGGACGTCGGTGAGTTCGGGGTGGTTGATCAGCGCGGTCATCCCCTCCTCGCCGATCAACCCCTCGCCGATGTGGGCGTGTTCGTCCTTGTTCGTCCCGCAGGCGTGTTTCGAGTCGTTCAGGTGGATACACCGGAGGTGCTCCAGTCCCACGACCTCGTCGAACTCGGAGACGGTCTCCTCGACCGCCCCTTCGGTCGAGAGGTCGTAGCCCGCGGCGAAGGCGTGAGCGGTGTCGATACAGACGTCGAGGTCCTGGTTCGAACGTTCGAGGACGGTCGCCAGGTGCTCGAACTCGCCGCCGAGTTTCGTCCCGCTGCCCGCGTCGCTCTCGATGAGGATCGTCACGCCCTCTGGCACGTCGAGTTCGTCGAGCGCGCTCGCGGCGTTCTCGATGCCGCCGTCGACGCCCGCACCCGTGTGCGCGCCGAGGTGGGTGTTCACGAACTCGACGTCCAGTTCCTCGGCGGCGTCGAGTTCGGCCTGCATGCTCGCGACCGACTTCTCCCGGAGCTCCTCTTTCGGCGTACAGAGGTTCACCAGGTACGACGAGTGGATCACCCACGGTCCGTCGAGGCTCTCCCTCGTTCCCTCGCGGAACGCTTCCGCGTCCTCCCCCTCGATCTCGGGGTGAGCCCAGACCTGAGGCGAGGTAGTGAAGATCTGTCCGCAGTTCCCGCCGACGTCGAGTTGTCGCGGGACGGCGTTTCCGACGCCGCCGGCGATCGAGACGTGTGCTCCGACGCGCATACCTCCCGTATCGGGCCGCCGCGCAAAGCACCTTCGAAGCTACGCCGAACTCGCCCCGACGGTGACCGTCACGCAGTCACAGTCACACTCGTAGACGTGTCTGACCCCGGCCGCCGTCTCCATCGTGAGCCGCCACTCCTCGTCGCCGAGGGGGTCGCCACAGTTCTCGCAGGCGCAGGTGAGCTCTCCGATCATACCCACTCTCAGACTCGCTTACACCTTAAGGCGAGCCAAGCGGAGTGAAAGTGAACGAGCCACCGTTCGGACCGAGGGGTCGTCGGAGGCCGCCGTCTGCTACCGATTTACACACTCGAAACGACCGCAATACTTAATAACGTGCTGGCGGTAGTAACGGGTACCTGAACGTCACCGACGTTCACCGGAATCGCTCGCCAATCAGAATGACAGGAGACTATTATACCGGGCTGGTTGTACTCGCGAGCGAACGCCACGAAACGTCGGTGCGGAATGGCACAGAGGATCAACCATGGTAGACGCGAGTAAGAACGTAGAACTGACGGACGAAGACCTTGAGAGCGACTCGAAAGGGAAGCTCATCAAGCTCGCAGGAAAGCTCAGAGACCGACGAAACGACCTGAACCAGATGGCGTCGAAACGCGCCAGCAAGCGCGACGAGCTCAACGCCAAGACGCGCGAGAAGGTCGACGCCGCCCAGGAACACCGGGAGAAGCGTGACGAGCTCAACGAGCAGGTCCAAGAGCACAAGAAAAAGCGAAACGAGCTGAACGCCGAGGCGAACGAGCTGTTCAGCAAGGTCGACCGGATGAAGTCCGACCTTGAACTCGACGAGGGGACGGACCTGGAGCAGCTCAAAGAGGAGATCGAACAGCTCGAGTTCAAACAGCAGACCGAGGTTCTCTCGGCGGAGGACGAGCGCGAGCTGATCGAGACGATCGAGCGAAAGCGCGAGGAGTACCTCGATCGCAAGGAGAAGATGTCCCAGCACGGCGAGCTGGACGAACTGAAGGCCGAGGCCGAGGAAGTCCGCTCGGAGGCGTCGAAACACCACCAGAAGGTGACCGAGCTCGCGGACAAGGCCCAGGAACACCACAACAAGATGATCGAGGCCTACCGCGAGGCCGACGACGTCCGCGACGAGGCAGACGAGATGCACGAGTCGTTCGTCGAGGCCCAGGAGGCGGCCGACCGCCACCACGAGGACTTCGTCCGCGTCCAGAAGCGACTCCGCCAGCTGGACAAGAAGGAGAAAGACCGCCGCGAGGGCAAGCGCGCCGAGAAGCGCGAGGCGGAGAAACAGGAGGCCCAGGAGATCTACGACCGGTTCAA
>SKXI01000250.1 GCA_007128515.1 Halococcaceae archaeon
CGCCATCGGGGCCTTCGGCGCCGGCCGGATCCTCGGCCTGGACAGGTACATCGAGCGGATCGAGATCGGCGGCGAGGCGCTCGTCGAGCGCTACCCCACGACGAAGTACCTCCTCGGCTGAGGCCGAGTCGGTCCCTTTTCCGTCGCTCTCGCGGACGGCCCACGCCCGGGAACGGGACGGACCGTCCCACTGGCGAGCCAGATGCCCAGTGATAGTAATTGTTGCGAGTCGTTCCGGTATCGACCGCCCGATGTCAGGCGATCGAACCGGTAAACAGTCGCAACAATCACTATGAGGACCCCGATACCCGATGGGGCGATCGGCTGCGCACGAAACACCTGTAACCCCTCCCGACGAAGCGTGAGTCATGCGCTTCGCACCCGGGGCTCTCTGGTACGCCGTGCCCGCGTTCCTGATCGCGTTGCCCGCGTTCTTCCTCTCCGCCTGGCTCACGCTCGCGTTCACCGCCGTCGGCGGGTTCGTCCTCTTCTTCTACCGCGATCCGGAGCGCTCGCCACCGTTCTCCGGGATCGTCTCGCCCGCCGACGGAAAGGTCACGGTGATACGTGACGACGGCGATCGGCTCCGCGTCGGGGTGTTCATGAGCCCGTTCGACGTCCACGTCAACCGCGCGCCGGCCGACGGCGTCGTCCGATCGATCGAGCACAGCCCCGGGGACTACCGACCGGCGTTCTCGAAGGACTCCGACCACAACGAGCGCGTCGAGATCGACGTCGGTGAGTACACCGTGACGCTCATCGCGGGGGCGTTCGCCCGGCGGATCACGCCCTACGTCGAGGTCGGCGACGAACTGAGCCGCGGCGAGAAGATCGGCCACATCGCGTTCGGGAGCCGGGCGGACGTCCTCTTGCCCCCGGAGATCGGGCGAGCGGACCTCCTCGTCGAGAAGGGCGAGCGGGTCACGGCGGGCGAGACGCTGGTGGCGAAGACGGGCGGGGAGGACCCGTTCGGGTTCGAGTCGACGGAGACGGCCGAACTCGCCGGACGGGCGGATCCGATCGAAGCCTAGACCTCGCGCGCGGTGTCGATCTCCTCGCGTGCGGCCGCGAAGTGGTCCTCCCCGATGACGACCTCTTCGGAGCGCTCTGCGGCCTCCTCCGGCCCGTACTCGTCGGCGATCTCCCGGATCGCACGCATCGAGGCGTTTCGCACCAGCGCAGCGATGTCCGCCCCGGAGTACCCCACTAACTCCTCGGCGAGCGCGTCGAAGTCGACCGACCCGTCGATCGGCCGTCCGCGCGCGTGAACGGCGAGGATCGCCCGTCGCGCCTCCTCGTCCGGGTTCGGAACCAGGACGTGCGTCTCCAGGCGACCCGGACGGAGCAGGGCGGGATCGAGCGCCTCCCGCCTGTTGGTCGCCGCGAGCACGACCAGGTTCGGGTTCTCGGCCAGCCCGTCGAGTTCGGCGAGGAGCTGCGAGACGACGCGCTCGGTCACCTCGTGGGTACCGTCGCCGCGCTGGCTCGCGATGGCGTCGATCTCGTCGAAGAAGACGATCGAGGGCGCCGACTGGCGGGCTCGCTCGAACACCTTCCGCACCGCCTTCTCCGACTCTCCGACGTACCGATCGAGCAGTTCGGGACCGGCGACGCTGATGAAGTTCACGCCGCTCTCGCTCGCGATGGCACGTGCCAACAGCGTCTTCCCCGTCCCCGGTGGCCCGTAGAGCAACACCCCGGACGGCGGGGCGGTTCCGGTCTCTTCGAAGAGTTTGCCGTATGTCAGCGGCCACTCGACGGCCTCCTGGAGCGTGCGTTTCGCCTCCGCCAGCCCGCCGACGTCCTCGAAGCCGGTCTTCGGCGTCTCCGCGACGAACTCGCGCATCGCGCTCGGCTCGACCGCGGCCATCGCCCCCTCGAAGTCCTCCCTCGTCACCTGGAGGTCGGCGAGCGAGCCGCGTTCGTCGCGATACCGCCGGAGCGCGTTCATCCCGGCCTCCGTCGCGAGCGCGTGAACGTCCGCGCCGACGAAGCCGTAGGTCCGCGAGGCGAGCCGGTCGATCGAGACGTCGTCGGCGAGCGGCATCCCCCTGGTGTGGACCTCGAAGATCTCGCGACGGCCCCCCTCGTCGGGCACGCCGATCTCGATCTCGCGATCGAAGCGGCCACCTCTCCGGAGCGCAGGATCGAGCGAGTCGACCCGGTTGGTCGCGCCGATGACGACCACGTCACCGCGGGCCTCGAGCCCGTCCATCAGGCTCAGGAGCTGGGCGACGACCCGGTTCTCGGCGTCCGCCCCACCGTCGTCGCGCTTCCCGGCGACGGAGTCGATCTCGTCGAAGAAGACGATCGACGGGGCGTTCTCGGCGGCCTCCTCGAAGCGCTCTCGGAGCCGTTCCTCGGACTCGCCCTTGTACTTCGACATGATCTCCGGGCCGGAGATCGTGTAGAAGTTCGCGTCGACCTCGTTCGCGACCGCCCGGGCGATCAACGTCTTTCCCGTCCCTGGCGGCCCGTAGAGCAACACGCCCTTCGGCGCGTCGATGCCGACGTGTCTGAACAGTTCGGGCTCCGAGAGCGGGAGTTCGATCATCTCACGGACGAGGTCGAGCTCCTCGTCGAGCCCGCCGATGTCCTCGTAACTCACCCGGCCGCTCTCCTCGCTCGCGCCGCTTTCGACGTCAGCCGGGACCGTCACGCGGGTCTCCTCGGAGATGTGGACGGTCCCCGATGGCTCGGTGTGGGTGATGGTAAAGGGCCCGACTCCGAGCCGTTCGATCCGGACGCGCTGGCCCGCGCTCACCGGCCGATCCCGCAGGTCGCGTTTGACAGCCGCCTCGACGCTCCTCGCGTCGTCTTCGGTGATGGAAACCGGCGGGGTGACCGTCACCCGCGCGGCCTGTCTGACCGACTGTTTTTTCACCCGTACCGTGTCGCCGATCGAGACGCCCGCGTTCTGTCGCGTGTCGGCGTCGATCTGGATCGCGCCGGCGCCCAGATCGCCGCCGCCGGGCCAGACCTTCGCGACGGTCGTCTTCTCGCCCTCGATCAGCACGGTGTCCCCGCTCAACACACCCAGTTTCGATCGCGCCCCTTCGGGCAGCCGGGCGACGCCGCGTCCGGCGTCGCGCTTTTCGGCGCCCTTGACCGTCAGCGTGACCTCCACGTCGTTCATACCCGGTCTACCCACCGTGCGGACTTTACCGTTCGGCCCGGTCGGAGAAACGGCTATGTGTCACGCCCTCGCACTCTCACGCATGGTCGCAGAGACCACGCGCGAGGACGGCACCTGGTTCGAGTGTGAGGACTGTGGGCTGCTCTTCGACGAGGAGGACAGCGCACGACAGCACGAACGGACCTGCGACGCCGAGGAGCCGACGTACATCCAGTGACCGGTACGGCCCGACGGTCGTGAGTGGACCGTCCGAAACCCCGTGAGCCGGCTCAGTGCCGCGTCCGACGGGGTCGGCCGTCTCACCGCTATCGCC
>SKXI01000042.1 GCA_007128515.1 Halococcaceae archaeon
ATCGTCGAGAGCACCGCGCCGATGGACTCCTTCCCGCTGTTGAACGCGCGGGCGGTGTCCTCGTCGACGATGGACATCTACCGGGGGTAGCCCGCTCGCGATTATCAATCTTCTCTCATCGCTCTCCGTCCGTCGATAAATAAAGCCTATAACGGCGTGGCGGCCTACGGCGTACTAGATGGGCGAGGACTCCGAGCCGCGAGAGGACGCCGAGCCGGCGGCGCCCGACGGCGGGACCGCCAGCGACGGCGACGGTCCGGAGTCCGCGGAGCCGGATGCGGAGGGGTACGAGGACGCGGAGGCGGCCGCTGCGGCGGCGGTCGAACGGCTCGACGCGGCCGGCGACGAGACCTCGGATGCAGGTGAAGAGGAGACGGCGCTCGCAACGGACGAGGCGGGGGAGACAGCGGAGGAAGAGGCAGTCGCGACGGACGAGGCGGGGAAGACAGCGGAGGCGGACTCCCCCGAGACCGAGTTCGAGGACGCGGAGGCGGCCGCTGCGGCGGCGGTCGCATCTGACGAGGCGGCGGAGGCAGTGGGGGCGGACTCGCCAGAAACCGAGTTCGAGGACGCTGAGGCGGCCGCTGCGGCGGCGGTCGAACGTCTCGAGCGGGAGGGTTCGGCGTTCGACGAGGAGGACGGATCGGAACTCGACGAGGAGACGTCCGACGACCCCGACGACGAGGAGGACGACACGAGCGACCCCTACATCGTCGACGAGGAGGACGGGGTCGGCGGGATCAGCGGGCCGGACTACGATCAGGAGATGCCGCTGGCCGACCACATCGAGGAGATGGTCAAGCGGCTGGCGATCGTCATCGTCATCGCCGGCTCGCTCAGCATCTTCATCCTCCCGTTCGCCGTCGACATCATCACGTTCCTCTGGTACTCGTATCTCCCCTCGGGCGAGCCACCCAGGCTCTACGGCCCGCTCGAACTGCTGCTCGCCCGGCTGAAGGTGGCGAGCCTCGGCGGGCTCTTGGTCGCGCTTCCGGTGGCCGTCTACCAGACCTACCGGTTCATGCGACCCGGCCTCTACCCAAACGAGCGGAAGTACTACCTCGCCTCCGTACCGATCAGCCTGGTCCTCGGGATCCTGGGCGTGCTCTTCGCGTACTTCGTGATCCTGCCGGCGATCTTCACCTACTTCTACACCTACTCGCAGGACGCCGGCGAGATCGCCTTCGCGCTCGCGGAGACGTTCGACCTGATGCTGATCCTGATGGCCTATCTCGCGATCATCTTCCAGATCCCGCTGTTCATCATGCTCGCGATCATGATGGGGCTCACCACCAGGCAGTGGCTCCAGGACAAACGGCTCTACTTCTGGGCGGCGTTCCTGGGTCTGGCGTTCATCTCGAACCCCGATCCGACCGGGATGGCACCGTTCCTGATCACGACGACGATGATCGGGCTCTACGAGGGGACCCTGCTCATCCTGAAGTGGGTCGGCCGGTAGCCCCCGGGTCCAGGTCGCCCCACGAGCGAACCGACCCGATCCGGACTTCGATCACCGGCCGCCCCGAGAGCGCGTGCTCGTGGTACTGCTCGTACTTCTCGCGGAGCGCCGCGAGTCCATCCGGATGGTTCGGCTCGTCCGGAGCGATGACGGACGCCCGACCGCGGAGCTGGACCCAGCCCAGCCGGTCCCAGTCCTCGGTGTAGTGGTCGACGAGGACCGTCACCGCAGGGGTCGCCTCGACGTTCCGCAGTCGGCGGTACTCGTTCGGCTCGACCGTCTCGGGCTTCCCGTCGAGCGCGGAGACGACCCGCTCGCCGACGAGCGCGAAACAGATCGGGACGGCGTGCGGTCGCCCGTCCGGATCGACCGTCGCGAGCCGGGCGACGCGTGCCGATTCGACGTACCGTCGTTCGGACTCGTTCATGGGCGTGCGACGGTGTGCATCGGCATGGATCTATCCGGAGACCCTCGGCCGATCCGCTCGGGCGGTCGTCACTCCTCGGGCACCCGATCGGCCGCGAGTCCACCGCCACCGGTTGAGGCTACTGGACGTCGAGTTCGTCGTCGGCCTCCACGTGCTCTTCGTCCCACCTGAGCGTGAACGTCGTGGTGTGCTCGCCATCGTCGAGCAACCCGGAGTCGGTGTCGACCGCGACGTCGAACGCGAGCGTCTCGGGCGGGTTGATCGTCGCGCTCTGGTTCCCGGCGAGGACGGTGAGTTTCTCACGTCTCGTCGTGTCCGTCACCCTCTCCGGATCGTCGTCGGCCCCGATGTCGGGCGAGCGGTCGGCGGTGCCGGTCGCGCCCGACACTCCCGTGTCGAGTTCGTCCGCGAACTCGCGGAGGTACTCGGCGATCTCGGATCGGGTCTTCTCGTGCGTGGCTTCGATCTCCGCCATGGATGGGCTTCGACGGGCGAACGGATAACTGTGCGACCGGCACACTCACACGGTCCGCTGTAACGATCGGCGAACGCAACCGCAGGGCGGTCTCCCTCGCGCCGGTACCGGCGTACAGCAGTCCGTATCAGCCCGACCAGATCCCCTCTTCCCGATCCAGCCAGCTCACGAGCAGGACGTGCGGGGCCGTGAGGGTCGCGATGAACACCAGGTAGAGCGCGACCAGGTCGGGGACTCCGACCGGCGTCGTGGGAACCAGCGTGGCGAGCGCGAGGAGGAGGACCAGCGAGAGCGCCGTGAGCGGGGCGGCGTCGCGGGCGAACCGCGAGAGCGCCGGGCGGGTGAGCCCCGCCGAGAACGACCGTTTCGACTCGGGATCCAAGAGCGCGACGCGCGTGACGTGGCGAAGCGAGTGCCAGACGCAGAAGTAGAGCCCGACCGCGAGCACCGGGGGGACGACCGAGAAGAACGCGAGGAGGCCGACCGTCTCGCCGGCGTCGACCCGCCAGGCGTGCGTCCCACCCCCCTCCCGGTAGCCGAGTCCGAGGTGTGAGAGGACGAGGAGCGCGATGACGCCGCCGACGACCAGCCGGGCCTCGGGGGCGAACGCGGGCGCGAGCGTCTCGGCCGCGGCGGGGTCGAACAGTCCGACCAACGTCCCCGCGACGAAGGCGTACTCCGCGGGGAACGCCACGAGCGGGACGAGCATCGGCATCGAGCCGCGTACCGTCGCGGCGAGGAGACGCTGTGTGACCGTCCGCAGGTGGGTGCTCCCGTGGAGGGCGACGAGCGGGTAGAGGTCGCCCTGGCCCCAGTGGGCGAGCGTGAGCACGATGAAGAGGGCGAACGCGAGCGCGGGGGCGAGGAACCAGACGGCGAGGTAGGCGAGGCCGACGACCAGGTAGACGAGGCCGACGATCGCGAGCCAGCGGGCGGAGAGCGCTTCACCCCTGGCCCGCGGGAGCAGCAGGTGGTCGACCGCGCCGTGTGGCAGTCCCAGGAGGAGGACGCTCGCGACGAGCGGGAGGTACTGGTAGGCGAGCGGAACCTCGGCGCCGAGGAGGAACGGAACGGCCGCGGCGCC
>SKXI01000451.1 GCA_007128515.1 Halococcaceae archaeon
GAACACCGGGAGGCCCTCGCCGCCCGCGGCCCGGACCCGACGATCCACTCCAAACCGCCCGAGCGCTACACGACCGATCCGGGGACCTACTGCGAGCAGATCGAGGCGATGAGCGTCGACGGCGTTCACGTCCACTCGATGACGCCGGAGGAGGCCGCTCACGCGAGACGCGGCACGGAGTGGGAGTACGAGGAGGTCTTCCGCCGGCTGAAAGGCGCCGGCCTCGACTCGGTGCCGGGGACCGCCGCGGAGATCCTCGTCGACGAGGTGCGCGAGGTGATCTGCCCGACGAAGATCGGTACAGGAGAGTGGATCGAGGCGATGGAGGCGGCCGCGGCGGTCGGCCTCGACACGACCGCGACGATCATGTACGGCCACGTCGAGAACGAGCGTCATCGAGTCCTTCATCTCGACCGGATCAGGGAGCTCCAGGACCGAACGGGTGCGATCACCGAGTTCGTCCCGCTCTCGTTCGTCCACGAGAACACCCCCCTCTACCGGCGAGGGCTGGTCGACGGTGGCGCGAGCCGACACGAGGACGAACTCCTGATCGCCGTCTCGAGGCTCTACCTCGACAACGTCGAGAACGTCCAGTCGAGCTGGGTGAAGTACGGCGACGCGGGCGGGCTCCGGATGCTCACCTGCGGTGCGAACGACTACATGGGGACGATCCTCTCCGAGGAGATCACGAAACGCGCCGGTGGCGCTCACGGCGAGTTCCGCTCCTTTGCCGACTACGTCGAGGCGATCACCTCGATCGGCCGGATCCCGGTCGAGCGCTCGACGGACTACCGGACGAGGCGACGGATCGACGTGGAGACCCCGCCGTTCGGGCCGACGCTCGGCCCACGTGCGGACGGGTCGCCGATGGTTTATCGGAACTGAGAACGGATTTTACCGCACCTCGTTGTGAGGTGTGGGGAGGAACCGATATCACCCGCTCTCCGGAGTGGGTTTCGGCGGCTCGGATACCAACCATTTTTATTCCTATATTTTGAGTGTGCAAGCATGGACTACTTCCAACGTGGCGCCCTCGTCCGGGATGCACCAGATGGACGGTGTGACCTGCTATGACACGAGAGAACGACGCGGACGACTCGACGCGACGAACCGTGCTGAAAACACTCGCTGCCGCCGGTGTCGCGGGGACCGGTATCGCGGGGGCGAGCGGCTCGGCTGCAGCGCAGGGACAGCGGGGCGGTAGCTACCGTAATCGGCTGCGGTTCGAGGGGCCAGTTGTCACGGACGAGGAGAATTTCGATGAAGACGAACGAGGAGAAGTCCTCGACACGTGGACGGGTGAATTCGTTGAGGACAATCCGCTGGGTGCGAACGCGGGTGAAGAGGGTACGTTCGACGGCAGGCTGGACATCACCGGTCTCGACGTCGTCGGTGGGGACGAGATCGACTTCGACGAGCAGGTCGTCGATCGCTCCGAGGACGAGGACGCGACCGATCTCTACCTCGTAGCGAGCGGTCGACTGCAGGGCCGACTCTCGGAGAACCCCACGACACAGATCAACGAGACCTTCGATATCGTTCTCGGGCTGCTAGAGGAAGTTATCCAGCTCCTGGAGGACCTTCTGGAGGACCTCCTCGGCGACGATCCTCTCGACACCGATCCGGGCGAGTGTCCGATCCTCACCCTTGACGTCGGTCCGATCTTCCTCGACCTCCTCGGACTGCAGGTCGACCTATCGCGAATCGAACTCGACATCACGGCCGTCGCTGGCGAGGGGAACCTGCTCGGCAACCTGCTGTGTGCTGTCGCGGGCCTGCTCGACTAGTAGATCGTTTCAGCAACCGACCCTCGTTTTTTGAGCCGACCGCAGAAGACGTATCCCGATAGCGTCCCGCTCTCCGATCGATGATGAACACGACCCACGGGGCCGTCGGCGCGGCGATGGCCTCCGTGGTGGTCCTCCTCTCGCCAGCGTTCGCGACTGCCGCGGCGGTCGGCGCGATCGCGGGGAGCCTCCTTCCCGACGTCGACCTCTTCGTCGGCGAGCACCGCCGGACGCTCCACTACCCCGTCCTCGGGTGGGTCGTGGCGCTCCCGGCGCTCGTGTGGGCAGCGCTCGTCCCCTCCCCCGCGAGCGTCGCGATCGGGTTCTTCCTCCTCGGTCTCGCGGTGCACTCGGCGATGGACGCCTTCGGTGCGGGGACCGAGGTCCGACCGTGGGAGGCGACCTCCGACAGGGGGGTCTACGCCCACGTGCCGGGGACCTGGCTCCGCGCGCGGCGGTGGGTTCGCTACGACGGCGCGCCCGAGGACCTCGCGCTCTGTGCGCTCGCCTCGCTCCCGGCCGTTCTGCTCTTCGACGGGGTGATCCGCTGGCTCGTCCTCGCCGGTCTCCTGCTCTCGGTGCTCTACACGGCGTTCAGGAAACGGATCCCGGAGATCGAAGACCGGTTCCTGGGATGAGAGGGTATCATAGAACTGTTCTCACACCTGGTCTCGAACGATCAGTTCAGGGGGAACGATCCAACGCAGCGGACTGTGATTTGTTCACCGACAGGCAGGAAACCCGTGCAAGACGTAGAGGCTCTATATATTGGGCAACCAATACATGTCGAGTTTGGCAACCCGGCAGAAAACCGGCCCCCTTACAGGTTGTGTCCGCCGGAGACCGACAGGACCTGTCCCGTGATGTGCCCTGACTCCTCGGACGCGATAAACCGGACGAGGGCCGCAATGTCCTTGGGTTGTGCAAAGCAGGAAAGTGGGATGTCATCGCGGATGCTCTCCCGAATCGCCTCGGGCACGTCCGCGAGCATATCGGTCTCGGTGAACCCCGGCGAGACGCAGTTCGCGGTCGACCCGGACGGGGCCAGTTCCTTCGCAAGCGTCATCGTGAGGCCGTGGACGCCTGCCTTCGAAGCGGCGTAGTTCGCCTGGCCGAAGTTCCCCTCCTCGCCGATGAGGCTGGAGATGTTGACGAGACGGCCCTCGTCGGCTTCCTTAATGTCATCGTAGAATGCCTTGGTGGCGTTAAAAACGCCTGTCAGGTTGGTGTCGACAACGGACTGCCACTCCTCGGGGGTCATCCTCTCGAACGGGCGATCCATCGTAATTCCGGCGTTGTTCACCAGCACATCGACTGCACCGAACTCGTCGTGGACACGATCGGCCATGGTCTGCATGGCCTCGAAGTTCACAACGTCACCCTGTACCGTGATGGCCTCTCCGGCTGCCGCGTCGATGAGACTGGCGACTTCCGTTGCCTCGTCATCCGAGGACCGGTAGTTGACCGCGATATTCCCCCCGTGAGCTCCCAACTCCTCTGCAATACCGCGACCGATACCGCGCGAGGCACCGGTCACGACGACAGTCTTTCCGTCGAGTGCTGCGTCCGACTGTCTGTCGACCGTAGGCTGAGCTAGTGACATTGACTTAACCGCTAGTTGTACCCGGCGAGGGAAGTAGTTGGTGAGACA
>SKXI01000446.1 GCA_007128515.1 Halococcaceae archaeon
AGATCCCCCGTGAGGCGACCGCGATCGAGGTCGCCGACCGGATCGGGATCAGCAAGTCCGCGTTCCTCGAACGGCTCCGACGGGGCCAGTCCTCGCTCGTGGGGCAGGCGCTCGGTTGAGCTGCGGCCACTCACGCCCGGGGGGTGTCCGCGTCGTGTTCGGTCGCCCAGGCGAGGAGCGGTTCGAGCCGCGTCCCGACCTCCCGACCGTCGTCGGTGAGCGCGTACTCCACGCGCGGTGGGATCTCGTTGTACTGCGTCCGCGAGACGAGCCCCGCTTCCTGGAACTCCTCGAGACGCTTCGATATCGTCGACGTGCTGGCGTTCGGGAGATGTGCTTCGATCTCCGCGAATCGAAGCGACTCGTGGGCGCCGATGATGCTAACCAACTGCATCGCGTACTTCCGACTGAGTACGGTGATCACTCCCGTTAGCGGGCAGTAACACGTCCCATCCACGTCACACGTCGGCTCCGGCGGCGAAGTAGCGTCTGCCATTACTTTGAGGCCTCCAACCTACTCCATAGCTTTGGACTCTGTAGTATACTAACTTCGGGTTACAAACTATAGGCGAACATGACCACTTCTCGACCCTACGACCTCGTGATTCTCGGCGGTGGCGCCGCAGCCTTCGCCGCGATCACCGAAGCGAGCGACCGAGGACTCTCGACGGCGATGGTAAACACTGGACTCCCGCTGGGCGGGACCTGCGTGAACGTCGGCTGTGTCCCGAGCAAGCATCTGCTGGCGGTCGCGGAGAGCGGTGCCGCAGCGTCGAAGAATCCCTTCGATGCCGTTAGATACCCCGAGGAGCCGACCGTCGACTGGGTCGACGCACTCGACGGGACCGACGAGCTCGTGGAGGGGTTCCGGCAGGAGAACTACGTCGACATCGCCGAGTACTTCGAGACCGACATCTACGAGGGCTACGGCCAGCTAACCGACGATACGACCATCGAGGTCGTCGACGGTCCCGATGAGAGGACCCGAATCACCGGCGAGAAAGCACTCGTCGCGACCGGAAGTTCCCCCTGGGCACCACCCATCGACGGCCTCGACGAGGTCGATTACTACACGAGCGAGACCATCCTCGAAGAGCGCGACCTCCCGGAGAGCATCGTGATGATCGGCGGTGGCTACATTGCGCTCGAGTGGGGACAGATCCTCCACCGCGTGGGCGTCGATGTGACCATTCTCCAGCGCTCCGAGCGCGTGCTCTCGGCGATGGAAGGCCAGCTCGGTCGCGAGATGCAGCGCGCGTTCGAGGAGGACGGTATCGAGGTGATCACCGGCAACGACTTCCAGCGCGTCCGCACGTTAGCAACGGATGGCGGGGCTGAGGCGATTCAGTCGGGCGTCGCCGTCGAAACGACCGTCGACGGCACCGAGCAGACGGTTACCGGGGACTCCCTGTTCGTCGCGACCGGTGTCCAGCCGAACAGCGAGGGTATCGGCCTCGATTCAGTGGAGGTCGAGACGAACGACGATGGGACGATCCACGTCGACCAGCACTTCCAGACGACGAATCCCGACGTGTACGCTGCCGGCGACGTGATCGGCGAACCCGAACTGGAGACGGTCGCCGCCAAGGAAGGCAATCACGCCGTCAAGAACTCGTTCGGCAGCGCGGAGGTCAGCATCGACTACGATGCGGTCCCCGCAGTCGTCTTCACCAGTCCCGAGGTCGCAGCCGTCGGGATGACCGAACTCGAATACATGGAGGAACACGGCACCTGTTCGTGCCGAACCGTCCAGATGGCGGACGTGCCGCGAGCGAAAGCCGTCAAGAACACGGATGGCCTCGTCCAGGTCGTCAAGCACCACGAGACCGACGAGATCGTCGGCGTCCACATGGTCGGGCCCCGTGCCGCCGATATGATCGTGGAAGCGACGCTGGCGGTGAAGTTCGGGCTGACAGTCGACGACATCATCGACACGGTTCACCCGTTCCCGACGTTCAGCGAGGCGTTCAAACACGCCTGCCAGGCGTTCCGTCGCGATACGTCCACGATGAGCTGCTGTGTCGAATAGCCCCGAGTAATAAAACCTCCCATCGGGAAACCAACATATGCCTGCACCAACCGAACCCAGTCAAGGATGCGGAAACGACGCGCGACAGATCCCCACGGAGACCGTCCGGAATATGGCCGAACCGTTCGAAAACCAAGCTATCGAGGACCACGTCCAGTACCGTATCTGCAAGTCCCAGGACTGTCCGGTCGTCTATTTCGCCGACGAACTCGACCAGCAGTTCGAGACCGACGTGATTCGCGTTCGAGCGAACTTCAAGCTCGACGCCGACGCCGATCCCTACCCGCTCTGTTACTGTTTCGGCTACGACAAAGGACACGTTCGCGAGGACATCGCGGAGGACGGCGAAACGAACATCGACGAGTGGATCACCGAGCGAGTGCAGGCCGAGGAGTGTGCCTGCCGCTGGAAGAGCCCGCTCGGGGGGTGCTGTCTCGCGAACGTCCGCAAGGCGATCGACGAGGCGAAAACGGAGGTCGCTGTCCGATGAGCGATACGTACGACTACGACCTGCTCGTCCTCGGTGGCGGGATGGCTGGCCTCCCGGTCGCGGTGAAGTGTGCCTACTCCGGGATGGAGACGGCGCTCGTCGAGGAGGACCTCCTCGGCGGGACCTGTCTCAACCGCGGCTGCATCCCCACCAAGACGATGGTCCGGAGCGCGGAGATCGCGAACCTCGCCCGGCGGAGCGAAGAGTTCGGCATCGACATCGACGGCACCATCGAGGCCGACATGGAGGCCATCGTCGCCCGGAAGGACGACATCGTCGAGAGCATTCGTGAAGGCGCTTACGAGAGCGTCGAGAGCAACGAGAACATCGATCTCGTCGAAGGCCACGGCGTCTTCGCGTCACCACACGAAGTCAAAGTGGGCGAACAAACGTTCTCGGCGGAGAGCATCGTCATCAACACGGGTGCCCGACCGACGAGGCCACCTATTGAAGGTCTCGACGACGTTGACGAGCGAAGCTCGTCAGCCCATCAGACGCAGTCTGATGACGTCGACGTCCACGACAGCACTGATCTGCTGGAGCGTGACTCTGTCCCCGACTCACTAGCCGTCATCGGCGGCGGGTACGTCGGCTGTGAGTACGCCCAGATGTATAGCCGATTCAGCGCAAACGTAACCGTCTTTCAGCGCGGCGAACGTCTCCTTCCGGAAGAGGATCCGGGCGTGAGCGAGGTCATCGAGAGCGCCTTCGAAGACGAAGGGATCACCGTCGAGACCGACGCGCCCGTGACGGCACTTGCGGAGGCCGACGACGGTATCCGCGTCGATGCCGGTGCCGACGACCCTGTCTCCGTCACCGTCTCGGACGTCGCTCTCGCCGCTGGGCGGACACCGAATACGGACGGTCTCCGGCTCGAAGATATCGGCGTGTCACTGGACGACCGCGGGTTCGTC
>SKXI01000096.1 GCA_007128515.1 Halococcaceae archaeon
CGCACGGGCGTAGCGCGAGCGGCCCATCGAGGAGATCCCCCACCCGCAGAGTCCCGTGACGAGCGCACCGAGACCGGCACCGACGGCCGCCCCGAGCGGGAGCGGGAAGGCGAGCGCGCCGAGCGAGAGCGCGCCGAAACCGACGGGTATGGACAGGGGAAGCAGACGCGACCGGAGGCTGCTGCCGATCCGTTCGGCCAGCCCCTCGCGCCTGCTCGCGAGCAGGGAGCCGACGAGGAGACCGATTGTCACGGTGGAGGTCACCCCGCCGACGAGCGTCGAGACCGCCGCACCGGTCGCTGCCGCCGCGGTGAGAAACGCGAAGGTGAGCGCCGCCGCGGCGTAGACGCCCGATGCGGCGACGAACCCCACGTCGGGGGTGTCGAGGTCGTCGGGGAGCGAGGTGGACACGGCTCGTTTCCTCGCTACCGGGAGCCGATACAAAGCTCTGTTGTCAGGAGAGGACTGACACGGTTGAAGGAGGCTCAACGGGGCTCGTGTGAGCGCCGACGGCGATCGGACCGCGCCAGCGCACCCGTTCGGTCCGCGGGTGCACGGCGCCACGCGGACCGAGGCCTCCGCCTTCCTCCCCCGCAAAGGTTTGGTAGTTCGAGACGTACCACTCGATATGAACGAGGCGACCCGTCTCACGGAGGAGGGGCAGGCGACGATCCCGGAGGAACTCCGCGAGAAGTACGACCTCGAACCCGGCGACGAGGTGATCTGGCTCGACACCGAGGACGGGATCGTCGTCAGAAAACACACCCGGAGCGCCGGCCGCGGGCTCCTGGTCCCGGACGGCACGGCGGAGGAAACACGTGAGTCGATCGGTGAGGAACTCGCCAAGCGGCTCAGGGCACGCCGGGACGAGGCGTACGACGGGGACTGAGCGTGGCGACGTATACCGTTGACGCCGTCGCGGTGCTGTGCTATCTCGTCGACTCCCTACCACGGCCCGCGGATCGGATATTCACCGAGGGAGAAGCCGGTGAGGTCGTGCTTCACGTACCGACGACGGCGCTCGCGGAGGTGCTCTACGCAGTCTCGCGGGAGAAGGACGTCCGTGGTGTCGAGCTGACTGCGCCCCAGAGGAGGTCAGACGGGCAGTTCTCACCGATGGCCCGCTCTCGCTCGCGCCGATCGGCGAGGACGAACTCGGCGAGTTCGCCCGGATCGTCGACCGGTTTTCGATCCACGACGCGCTGGTCGTGGCTAGCCACCGTGCACGCGAGACGGAGGCGATCGTGACCAGCGACGGCGCGATCCGCGAATCGGGCGTGGAGACCGTCTGGGAGTAGTCGAACGTTTGAACGGTGGGTACGACCGGGTCATCAGCAGACTCACGAGGCCTTCGGCGCGTGCGACTGCCGACTCCCGGCAGACCGCGCCAAACGCTCAAACCCCTCCCCCCCGAACCCGACCCATGCGACTGTTCGTCAGCGTCGACCTCCCCGACGATCTCACGGAGCCGATCGCCGACCTGCAGGAGGACTTCGCCCGTGCGGACGGCCTCCGGTTCACCGACCCGGAACAGGCCCACCTCACGCTGAAGTTCCTCGGCGAGACGGACGAGGACCGGGTGGAGGAGGTCTCGACGTCGATCGAACGCGGTGTCGAGGAGAGCGAGGTCTCGCCGTTCGTCGCACAGTTCGGCGGCCTCGGCGTCTTTCCCTCCCTCGAGTACATCAGCGTCGTCTGGCTCGGCGTCGAGGAAGGTGCCGAAGACCTGACCCGGCTCCACGAGGCCACCGAGACTCGAACGGTGGGGATCGGCTTCGATCCGGAGGACCACGATTTCACCCCGCACGTCACGCTCGCGCGGATGGACCACGCCGCCGGGAAGGAAGTCGTCCAGGAGGTCGTCACGAGCCGTGCGCCGGTCGTAGGCGAGATGCACGTCGAGGAGGTCCGACTCACCGAGAGTGAACTCACTCCGGAAGGGCCTGCCTACAGAACCGTCGAGCGGTTTCCGTTATGAACGTGGGCGTCGCCGCGCGACCCCTCGCCGTACTCGTCGCGCTACCGGCTCAGTCGCGGACGACGACCTGGTTCTCGGTGATCCGCTCGACGCGGCCGTCGTCGAGCCGGTAGGTGTCCTCGTCGGCCTCGCCCCAGCCGAGCTTCGAGGAGACGCTGTCGAGGATGTCCGGGTTCGGGTTGACGTGTGCGGAGCCGCCCTCGACGGACTCGACCACGCCGATCTCGTCGCCGCTCTCGTTTACCACTTCTTTGCCCTCGTCGTCGTCGGTGAACGTGGTTCGCATGCCGGCTGTCGCTACGGCGGACTGACGGGTATAGCCCGTCCATGCGATAGCGGGGTCGGAGCACCGCTAAAAGGACAGGATTTTAAGCGCCCGACGGGTAGGAGCGCGCACTATGGGTAAGAAGACGAAGGCGAAGAAAAAGCGCCTCGCCAAGCTGGAGCGCCAGAACGCGCGGGTTCCGGCCTGGGTGATGATCCGGACCGACCGCGACGTGATGCGAAACCCCAAACGCCGAAACTGGCGGCGTAACGACACCGACGAGTGATGAGCGCGAGCGACTTCGAGGAACGGGTGATGACCGTTCCCCTGCGGAAGGCGAACGCCGAGGCGAAGCACAAGCGCGCGAAGAAGGCGATGTCGCTGGTGCGATCGCACCTCGCACAGCACTTCAAGGTCGAGGAGAGCGACGTGCGCCTCGACGGTTCGATCAACGAGGCCGTCTGGGCCCGCGGGTCGAAACGTCCCCCGCGCAAACTCCGCGTCCGGGCGGCACGGTTCCAGGAGGCCGGCGAGTCGATCGTCGAGGCCGAACTCGCGGAGTAGCGTGCTTCGAACGACCTTCTCGGGATCATCGGCCGTCGGCGTCTTCGCACGTGCGACCGATAGCTGTGTGCTCGTCCGGCGCGACGTCGAGGAGGACACCCGCGAGGAGATAGAAGGAGAGCTCGGCGTTCCCGCGATCCCGACGACGATCGGCGGCGCCTCCACCGTGGGCGCACTCGCGGCCGGCAACGGGAACGGCCTCGTCGTGAGCGGCCAGATCACTGACGTCGAGCGGGGGACACTGGAGGGGGCCGGCCTCTCGGTCACGGAACTCCCCGGGAGGATCAACGCGGCGGGCAACGTCGTGCTGGCGAACGATACGGGGGCTTACGTCCACCCCGACCTCTCCCGGGAGGCCGTGAAGGCGGTCGAAGACGGCCTCGACGTACCGGTCGAGCGCGGCGATCTCGCGACGCTCCGGACGGTCGGGGCCGCGGCGGTCACGACGAACCGCGGCGTGCTCTGTCACCCGAAGGCGACCGACGGCGAACTGGACTTCCTCGAGGAGTTCCTCGGCGTTCCGGCCGACATCGGGACCATCAACTACGGCGCACCGCTGGTCGGTTCGGGGCTGGTCGCGAACGCGAACGGCTACCTCGTCGGGACCGAGACGACCGGGCCCGA
>SKXI01000395.1 GCA_007128515.1 Halococcaceae archaeon
TCGCCGAGGACGGTCCCGATGAGACCGATCACGCCCGGCTCGTCGTAGTTCCGCGCGATAAGCATGTGGCCGTAGGGGATCGCGTCGACCCGGTAGCCGTCGATCCGGACGATCCGCGGTTCGTTGCCGGCGAACAGCGTCCCGCTCACGGGGATCGACTCCTCGCCGTCGCTCACGGTCACCGTGACGATGCTCCGGAAGTCCTCGGTCTGTCGGGTCGTCGTCTCGGTGACGTCGACGCCGCGCTCGTCCGCGATCCGCGGTGCGTTCACCGCGTTGACCTGCCACTCGAGCGGCGTGAAGACCCCCTTCAGTGCGCTCGCGGTGACGAAGTCGACGGCCTCCTCCGCGATCTCGCCCTCGTACCGGACGTCGACGGACTCGATACGCCCATCGAGAAGCTGTGTGGCGATCGTGCCCGCTGTCTCGGCGAGGTCGACGTACGGTGCGACGCGGGGGAAGGCGCTCTCGTCGATCGAGGGGGCGTTGAGCGCGTTCACGACGGGATCGCCCGAGACCGCCGCGAGCACCTGTTTCGCGGTGCTGGTCGCGACGTTCTCCTGGGCGGCCTCCGTGCTCGCGCCGAGGTGCGGCGTGACGATGACGTCCTCGACCGAGAGCAGCGGACTGTCGGCCGGGAGCGGCTCCTCCGCGAAGACGTCGAGCGCCGCGCCGGCGAGCGTTCCCTCCTCGACCGCCCGGGCGAGTGCCGCCTCGTCGACGACGCCGCCGCGTGCGCAGTTGACGAGGTAGCCCCCGTCCAGCAGATCGAGTTCCGGTCCCGAGATCATCCCCTCGGTCTCGGAGGTGAGCGGGGTGTGAACGGTGACGAAGTCCGCACGCCGGAGACACTCCTCGAACTCCACGAGTTCGGCACCGATCTGGTCGGCACGCTCCTCGGCGATGTAGGGGTCGAACGCGACGATATCCATCCCGAGGCTTCGCAGGCGTTTCGCGACCTCTTGGCCCACGCGGCCGAGCCCGACGACACCGAGGGTCGCCCCGTTGAGCTCGGTCCCCAGGAAGTCGCTTTTCGCCCACTCGCCGGCACGCAGTCGGACGTGTGCCTGTGGGATCGAGCGGGCGGCGGCGAAGGCCATCGCGACGGTGTGTTCGGCCGCGGCACGAACGTTTCCCTCCGGCGCGTTCGCGACGATCACGCCGTGGTCGGTCGCGGCCTCGATGTCGATGTTGTCCACGCCGATGCCCGCCCGGCCGACGATCACGAGGTCGGTCGCGGCGAACACCGCCTCGCCGACCTCCGTCCCCGAACGGACGATCAACGCGTCGGCGTTCGAGAGCGCCTCGATCAGCGCGTCACCGCCCTCGATCCCGTAGGCGGTCTCCACGTCGTGGCCCGCGTCGCGTAACACGTCTAGACCGGCCTCGGCGATCGGGTCGGTAACGAGAACCTTCATGAGGGGGGAGACCCACGGAGGCGGGTTAACGCTTTCTTCATCCCGCGGGCTACCGGATGCCGAACGGGTTTCACGGACCCCTCCGATCGGTGAGCATGAGCACGCAGGAGGCGGTCGAGATAGGGGAAGAGCTCCGCGAACTCGTTGGCGACGTGGCGAGTGAGCTCTGGGAACGCCCCGAACTCGGCCTCGAGGAGCACGAGTCGGCCCGACTCCTCTCGGAGGCCCTCGAAGAGGAGGGCTTTTCGGTCGAACGCGGCGTCGCCGGCCTGCCGACGGCGTTCGTCGCGGAGTACGGCTCGGGAGAGCCCGTGATCGGGGTCCTCGGCGAGTACGACGCGCTGCCGGAGATGTCACAGACCGTCGCCGCACGGAAGGAGCCCGTCGAGTCGGGCGCGCCCGGCCACGGCTGCGGACACGACCTCTTCGCCGCGGGCAGCCTGGGGGGAGCGATCGGTGCGAAACGCGCGATCGAGGAGGCGGGGATCGAGGGGACGGTCCGGTTCTTCGGGACGCCCGCGGAGGAACTCGGCGTCGGAAAGGTGTACATGGCGCGTGACGGGCTGTTCGACGACCTCTCGGCCGCGATCAGTTGGCACCCCGGCTGGCTCGCCTCCGCGACCCGTGGGAGCTGTCTCGCGGTCGACTCGTTGCACGTCACGTTCGAGGGGACCGCCTCGCACGCCGCCGCGGTCCCGGAAGCGGGGAGGAGCGCGCTCGACGCGCTCCACCTGCTCGACACCGGGATCGAGTTCATGCGCGAACACGTCCCGGACTCCGCGCGGCTCCACTACGCCGTCACCGGCGGCGGGGGTGCGCCGAACGTCGTCCCCGCGGAGGCGAGCGGGCTCTACTACGTCCGGGCGGAGAGCCGGGAGGAAGTCGGTCGGCTCACCGCGTGGATCGAGGAGGCCGCGGAGGGTGCGGCGATGATGACGCAGACGGAGGCGACCGTCGACCTCGTCAACAGCATGCACGAACTGCTCCCGAACGAGACGCTCGCGGATCGGGTGGAGGAGGCGATGGCGTCGGTCGGATCGGTGGGGTTCGACGAGGAGGACCACGCGTTCGCCGCGGAGCTCCAGTCGACGCTCGACCCGGAGACGGTGGAGACCGCGGTCGCCGCGGCCGGGCTCGAGGAGGAGGTCGAGGAGGGGCTCCGGGGGACGGCGCTGGCGGACGAACCGGTACGGACCGAGGGCGACGAGGGAGTCGGCTCGTACTCGACGGACGTCGGCGACGTGAGCTGGGTCGTCCCGACGGCGCAGTTCAGGGCACCCACCTGGCCGGTCGGGACGCCCGCACACAGCTGGCAGGCAGTCGCCGCCGGTGGCGATTTCGGCAGGCAGGCGGCGGTCTACGCGGCGCGCGTCATCGCGACGACGGCGATCGACCTGCTCGCGGACCCCGAGACGCTCGCTGCCGCCAGGGAGGAGTTCGAGGAACGCCGGGGTGAGCGGGAGTACGAGACGGCGATGACGGGCGCGCCGCCCGCGGATCGGTCGGAGCTCCCGTACTGAGATCGGTCGCCTCGGGGCGTCTACTCCGGGACATCACGTGTTCAACAACGGTTAATATCTCACCACGCGATATGGCTACCGACTACTTTCCTCGCTGACACGGCCGGTACGATCCGACCCTGCCGTTCCCGGAAGCGTCGCGAAGAAACGACCATGGCACGGAGCCTGAGAAAGACGATACTCGACGCACTGATAGGGATCATCGTAGCCACCCGGAGATCCCGGTGGCCGATACACCGATCCTGTCTCTCGGTCCTGGATTTCGAAATCTATGAACTTCTACGATGATCCCTATGAACTACCCGCGTCGGTCCGAACACGTGGTGCGGACGATCGCGACCGGCGGCGCTCTCACGCTCGTGAGCCTGCTCGTCCTTCCCGCGGTCCTCCTCACGGGATACACGGTGCGCGTCCTTCGGGGCGGCGTGGAGGGCGACGTGGAGCTCCCGCGGTTCGACGGTTGGGGGCGGCTCGCCACTGACGGTCTGAA
>SKXI01000127.1 GCA_007128515.1 Halococcaceae archaeon
CGGCACGCATGGCATCGGTTCTGGTCGGCTACGGCACGGGAGAGGGCCAGACGGCGACGGTCGCGGCGCGACTCGCCGAGACGATCGGAGAGCGTGGCCACGACGTCACGACGGTGGACCTCGGATCGACCCCCGAGGAGCGCTCGCTCGAGGGGTTCGACGCCGCCCTGCTCGGATCGTCGGTCCACGTCGGCACGCACCATTCCCGGGTCCAGGAGTTCGTCGCCGCGAACCGGGAGGGGCTCCGAACCCGCCCGACGGGGTTCTTCCAGCTCTCGCTCTCGTCGGCCGTCGACGACCCCTAACGACGGGCGGCGGCGGCGAAGTACGTGGACGACTTCCTCGAGGCGACGGACTGGCGACCCGATCGGATCGGGCTGTTCGGCGGCGCGCTCCGCTACTCGAAGTACGGCTTCCTGAAGCGACTGCTGATGAAACGGATCGCGAAGGGTGCGACGGGCGACGTGGACACCTCCCGAGACTACGAGTACACCGACTGGGCCGAGGTCGAGGCGTTCGCGGCCGCCTTCGCCGCCTTCGTCGAGGGACGATTGGGTCGGAATCCGTTCCCCGAGAGCGAACGACCGAGCGACGATCCCGAGGAGTGATCGACGTCGACGATCCGACTTCACGACACCGGGGGGTGTCCCGGTCGTGGTCCTCGCCCGCGGTCGCCGGTGACCGTTCGGGTCTGTAGGGTAGTCCAGTGGTGGCTCCGTACCGCTCGGGGAGCTCCCTCTCCCGGCCGAATCGAACACTCGCGTTCGAGACATCCTCACCGTTTCGCTCCTGCTTCTCCGTGAGTTCGGCTGTCCGAACCGATGTCCCCTCCTCGGTAACCCGTCTCGTTCACGTCGTTTCTTCTCCCCTCCTCGAACCGAGCCACACGCTGAGTGCGACTGCACCGCCGGTCGGACTGCCGACGATTACTGGACTCACCGACTCACTCGAGTACCGAGATACGGCCCACGATAGAAGCGCGCTGTGTGCGATTCAGACACCCTGCAACCGGGATCGATCGGACCGGCGTCGGACGAACGTACTCCTGGTGAGGAGATGCCAATCCAAGCAGTGTCGAATCGTCCAATTGATGCGACGCGCGATACAACCGGCTCCTACAATTATCGATGAATCGTGTGTCTCTCTCTGCTCTCAGCGCCGAAGTGCGGAAACTCCAGGGCGGTGGACGGGGAAAAGTCCTGCTCGCGATCGCGATCGGATGGGGAATCTCGGTCGGGGCGAGGATGATCTATCCCGTGGTGCTCCCCCAGCTTCGTGAGGTTTACGCGTTGGACCTCGTCGACGCCGGGATGGTCCTTACGGTTCTATTCGCCGCGTACGCGATCGGACAACTCCCCGGCGGCATTCTGGCGGACCGGATCGGCGAACGGGTTACGCTCACGGTGAGTCTGCTGCTTTCGGCGAGCGCTCTCGTATCTATCATCTTGGTTCGATCGCGTACCGCGCTGTTCGTCGCTACGGCCCTCTTCGGGTTCGGAGTCGGATTCTACGCGATCGCCCGATTTACCGCCGTCGTCGCCCTCTATCCTCGAGGGTACGGCACCGCAGCCGGCGTCACGAACTCCGCGCCGGCGATCGGACAGGCGGTGCTACCTCCGATCGCGGGCTCGATCGCGGTTCTCGTCGGTTGGCAGTACGGATTGGGCTTCACTATCCCGGTGTTCGTCCTCGTCGCCGTGGCGCTGTGGGTAACCCTTTCGAAACACGCTACCGCCGGGACTGGTGCGGTCGATACCTTCACCCGTGACACCGTCCGTACGCTCCTCTCGGCGCTGCGCGATCCGTCGGTCGTCATCGCAACGCTGATCCTGATCCTCGGCATCTTCATCTGGCGGGCGTTTACGGGGTTCTATCCGAAGTATTTGATCGACGAGAAGGGACTCTCGCCGACCGTCGCGAGCGCGCTGTTCGGCCTGCACTTCGCGGGGTCGGCCCTCGTCCACCCGCTCTCGGGGATGATCTACGACCGCTGGAACGTCAAGTACGCTTTCCCCATCGTCGCCGTCGCCGTCGTCATGCTCGTCGGTCTTCCGTTCGTCGGAAGCGTCCCGGCCCTGATCGTGGTCTCGATCCTGCTTGGTACGCTTCTCGGATTCGAAACGGCTACGGAGTCGTATCTCGTCGACGCCCTCCCGTCGGACGTGGAGGGAACGGGCTTCGGCATCCTTCGGACGGTCGTCTTTGCGACGGGATCAGTGAGCCCGATTCTCTTTGGAGCGGTCGCAGAACTCGGGTTCTTCGACGAACTGTTTCTCCTCCTCGCCGGCGTCGGCACCCTCATGCTCGCGATAGCGACCCGACTACCGGTCGCCCAGCGGTCATCCGGCCGAACGGTGTCTTGATCGACGGCTCGATCGCTCCATCGCTGGCTGGGATATGAATCATACGGACTGCTGTTAGTCAGTACCGGCCCAAGGGCGACCGTCCTGCGGTTGCGCCGGTAAATCGTTACAGCAGACCGTATCAGGGAGAGCGCAGTCTATCGAACGGCGAGAAGCGGGCACACGACCTCCCATCGACTCGGAGGTCGTCCGTGGACGGTACGATTGCGCGAAGTAAACGGGCCACGGACTGGCCGTTCGATCGACGTCTCCGTGTCACACTCACGGTCGGCGGTGTTGCCTGAAAAAAACGCGCTGGTCCGGCTCTTATTCGTCGTCGAGGTCGTACCCGAAGTACATCGCCCAGTTACCACGCTCGGTAAAGCGCTCGCCGTCGGCCCACGCCGAGGCAGTGACGATCTCTTCCTCGTCTTCGTCCTCTTCGTCCTCGTCCTCTTCCTCCTCTTCGTCTTCGTCCTCTTCCTCTTCTTCGTCTTCGCCCTCCTCCTCGTCTTCGTCGTCCTCCTCTTCGATTTCTACGTCGTCTTCTTCTTCCTCTTCTTCCTCTTCTTCCTCTTCTTCCTCTTCCTCGACGACCATAGCGAGCTTGGCGTGCGCGGCGACGTCGACCTCGCCCTCCTCGTCGATCTCGACCAGGTGAGTGACGGAGGCAGTCTCGTCCTCCAACTCGTGTTCGGACGAGTAGTCGAAGTGTCCCGGTCGGGGGTTTCCGGCCGGGTTCGTCACGTCGTCGATATCACCGACGTGAAGATGGGTTTCGACGATCGACCACTCGCTCTCCTCGTCGAGATCGTACGTGACTTCGAGGCCGTCCTCGCCGTCGGCGAGCGTCACGCTCCCGACCAGTTCGTCCTCGTTCGCGTAGAGTTCGACCGCGTCCCCTTCCTCCGCGGCGGCCGGGGTAGCTCCCGTGACGGCTGCGACACCGATGCCTGCAGCGACCGTCCCACGAACGAACCGTCGTCGACTGACTTCGTTGGATCCACCAAACATATCCGATCTACACATATGTCTAAACTGTAATGAACTTGCCGGCCGTTAATTAAAGCAGTTGATATTTTC
>SKXI01000154.1 GCA_007128515.1 Halococcaceae archaeon
CACAGATCTCCGTCTCGTGGCCCTGGAGCTGTTTCTCGCCCACGCGTCCGACGTGCGTGCTGAACCCGCCGAGCTCGTCGAAGACCTCCGCACGGAACGAGAGGTTACAACCGAAGGTGTTTCTGACCTCCTCGCCGTGCTCGCCGAACCCCCGGTGATTGCAGCCGATCAGCCAGTAGAACTCCTCGGGGAGGAACTCGGGCTTGCCGGCGACCCACTCGGGGACGACGATCCCGCCGACGGCGATCGCGTCCGTCCCCTCGTAGACCCGCACCAGCTCCTCGATCCAGTCCGGCTCGGCGCGGGTGTCGTCGTCGGTGACGGCGATCACGTCGCCGGAGGCGAGGGCGGCGCCGACGGTCCGGGCACCCGAGTTCCCGAGGTTCTCCTCGGTACAGTGGACGATCACGTCCTCGTGTCCCCCGAAGTCGGCCCGGGCACGCTCCGCGACCGCCTCGTTCCCGTCGCTGACCAGCACGAGTTCGAGGTCGTCGTGGGTCTGGGCGAGCACCGACTCGACCGCCCGGCGGAACGCCTCGTAGCGCTCTTCGGAGTAGGTGTTGATCACGACGGAGACTCTCATGGTCGGGGCTACCCGAGACGCGGTAAAACTCTTGTGTTGGGGTGGGGACCTACCCGCCGGTAACCGCCGGCTGAGCCGGGAAACACGGCGACTGGGGCGATGATAAGGCTTATTGCGTGGTTGGAACTGTCACGGGTCGTGAGCAGTGAACTGGAGCGTGACCGACGGTCGGTGAACGCCGACGCCCTCGTGGCCCTCCTCTGGCGATGGTACCACGTGCCGATGCTCGGCGTCCTGATGGCGTTCATGTTCTGGACGCGCACCCAGGCGTACGAGGCGTACCTCGCACACGGCGACCCGATGTTCGCGGCGGTCGACTCGTGGTACCACTGGCGAACCGTCCTCTTCAGCGTCGAGAACTTCCCCTCCCGGATGCAGTACGAGGTCTTCACGGGGTATCCCTTCGGCAACTACGTCGGCCAGTTCGGTACCCTGTTCGACCTGCTGATCGCCGGCGTCGCCCTGCTCGTCGGCGGCGGTTCGCCGACCGAGGAGACGGTCTTCCGCGTCGCGCTCCTCTCGGTCCCTGCGATGGCCGCGCTCTGTGCGATCCCGGTCTACCTGATCGGGAGACGCCTCGGCGGGCGGATCGGTGGCCTCTCGGGTGTGGTCCTCCTCGCGCTCTTCCCGCAGACGTTCTTCTTCCGGACGACGGTCGGACAGCTCCAACACCACGTCGCGGAGGTGCTGTTCATGACGCTCGCGCTCGTCGCGATGATGGTCGCGGTCACCACTGCCGAACGGGAGAAACCGGTCTACGAACAGCTGCTCGACCGTGACGTCCGTGGCCTGCGTCGTCCCGTCGGTGTCGCCGCCGCCGCGGGCCTCGCGCTCGCGCTCTACATCTGGGTCTGGCCCTCCGGCGTCGTTCTGGTGGGCATCTTCGGGGCGTACTTCCTCGTCCAGCTGGTCGCCGACTACCTCCGCGGCGAGAGCCCGGACCACGTCGCGTTCGTCGGGGCGGTCGCGCTCTCGGTCACCGGAGTTCTCACCGCGCTGACGATCGAGACCTCGAGCGTCTCGGCGACGAACTTCAGCTACATGCAGCCGGTCCTCGCGTTCGCGGTCGCCGGCGGCTGCGTCGTCATGGCCGGTCTCGCGCGGCTCTTCGACGACCGCGGGATCGACCGACGCTACTACCCCGCCGCCATCGGGGCGGCTGCGCTCGCCGGTCTGGGCCTGCTGGCGCTCGTCCTCCCGGCCCTCTTCGACACGCTGGTGTCGAACCTGTTCGGGCGTGTGCTGCCGATCGGCCACAGCGAGACGCAGGTGACGATCGCGGAGGCGGCACCGCCGCCGGACCCGGCCGAGCACTTCTTCGCCGAGTTCGGCCTGGCCTTCTACGTCGCGATGGGTGGGCTCCTCGCGCTGCTCGCCCGGCCCCTCGCCGGCTACCGACTGAAAGCCGAACACCTCCTCGTGGGGGTCTGGTCGCTGTTCGTCCTGAGCATGGCGCTGACCCAGCTCCGGTTCAGCTACTACCTCGCGGCGACCGTCGCCGTGCTCTGTGCGTACGTCGTCGGGCTCGTGGTGCAGTGGGCCGAACTGTCGACGCCGGCGACGCTCCGCGACCTCGAGGGCTACCAGGTGCTCGTGATCGTCACCGTGGTTCTCGTGCTCCTCGTTCCGCTCTCCCCGATGATCGCCGGTGCGTCGGTGGTCGACCGCGGTGCGGCGGCCGGCCCCGCCGTCCAGGGCGGCGACGCGATGAAGTGGGAGGGGTCGACGACCTGGCTCCAGGGTAACACCCCCGAGCCCGGCACCTGGGCCGGCGCCGACGAGGAGCTCGACTACTACGGCGAGTACGAGATCCCCGAGGACGAGGACTTCGCCTACCCCGAGGGGACCTACGGCGTGCTGTCGTGGTGGGACTACGGCCACCTGATCACCACCCAGGGCGAGCGAATCCCCCACTCGAACCCGTTCCAGCAGAACGCGCGAAGCGCCTCGGCGTTCCTGCTGGCCGACAGCGAGGAGCGCGCGGAGCTGATCCTCGAGGCGATCCCGACCGGCGAGGACGTCCACGACGTCGAGGACGAGGAACTCGCCCGGCTCGCCGACGAGCGCACCGACCAGCAGCGCACGGAGGAGATGCGCTACGTGATGATCGACGACGAGATGGCGAGCGGGAAGTTCTCCGCGATCACCCAGTGGAGCGGTCCCGCCTACGAGCACTACCTCGAGCCGACGGAGGTCGAACTCGACGACGGCGAGGAGGCGACCGTCCAGGGCCTCGGCGAGCCGTACGACGACACCACGCTCGCGAGCCTCTACTACGACGACGCCGCGGGGATGGAGCACTACCGGCTCGTCCACGAGAGCCCCGAGCGGACGCAGTTCGTGAGCGTCGCCGCCCAGACCGGGGAGGGCCACTGGGAGACGCTCGTGGTGAACACCGAGTTCACCCCCCAGCTCCAGTTCGAGCTCCGGGCGCTCGTCGAGGACCCGAACCTCGACATCGAGGACGTGCGCGTATACGACGAGCGCGAGGCGAGCGCCGTGAAGACCTACGAGCGTGTCGAGGGCGCAGAACTCACCGGCACCGCGGACGCATCGGAGGGCGAGACCGTCGTCGCGGCCGTCGAACTCGAAGCCGAGAGCTCGGAGCGGACGTTCACCTACGTCCAGGAGGCCACGGTGGACGCCGAGGGCGAGTTCAGCGTGACCGTGCCGTACGCGACCGAGAACACGCTCGGACCCGACGACGGCTACACCGACACAGACGTTGTCGCCACCGGGGAGTACACCGTCCTCGTCGGCGATCCAGCCGATCCCACGCAGGTCGGCGAGACCGAGGTGCCCGAGGAGGCGATCTACGGCGGCGAGGCCGTCGAGGTCGACC
>SKXI01000369.1 GCA_007128515.1 Halococcaceae archaeon
TCTCGCACCGGGAACACCGGCCTGAAGCGCCCGTGCGCCAGCGAGCAACGCGAACGCGTGGCCGTAGCAGTACCTGGTCCGCTCGACCGGCTCGCGACCGTCGAGCAGCCAGTCGTACCCGTCGTCTTCGCTGTCCCAGTGGACGGTCGAGAGGAATCGCAGGCCGTGTTCGGCGGCGTACCGACACCACGGGGGACCGTCCGCGAGGACGCCGATCGCGAAGTTGTTTACCCCGCGGGCGGTCGCGACGAGGTGTCTCGTCCGACCGTCGTAGACGTGGCCGTCGCGTTCGTCGATCTGGGCGATGTATCCCCCGAAACGGGTGTCGATGCAGTCGGGGTAGTGGAAGTTCAGGACGTCGCGGAACGCGTGTCCGAGTCCCTCGCGCGTACGGTAGACGTTCACGACCGACAGCGGGGTCGGAACCGATATAGCTCACGGGGGTCCGCACAGGGCGTCGCGGAGGCGTGCGGGTTCGGGCCGTGGTCGGGCCGGCTCACTCACCGTCGAGCGGCTCGTCCCGCCAGGCGAGCGTCGTGATCGGGAGGCCAGCCCGCTCGGCGTGCTCCTCGACCGCCGCCTCGCTCTCGGCCCGGTAGTGACAGACCGTCCCCGAGACACTCCCCTCGTCGGTCGCCAGCACCTCGGAGTCGACCCACTCGATGTCGGTCCCCTCCGAGCGAAGCTCCGAGAGCACCTCCCCCGAGCGGTCGGCCACCTCGTCAAGCTGGTCGCGGGTGATCGGTTCGCCGAGTTCGCGGACGATCAGGTAGTCGGAAAGTGTCTCTCGATTCGACATTATCGATCGTTGTATTCACGCCGGTAAAGTGGTACCGATTCCGGATAGCGTCGCCCCCGTGCGTGTATGATATTCCAATGGAGTCGGCTACCTGACTGGGAACGTTCATACCGATCGTTTCCCATCTACCGGTGGAATGGTCGGGCACACGCGACGACGGTTGCTGTCTACCCTCGGAACCGGAGGCGTTCTCCTCGCGGGATGCACCGGACGGCTCTCGGGCGAGCCCGACGACGAGTACCTCGGCAACCCGGAGTTCGCCGACGAGCGACCCGAGCCGGGTGGAACGACGATGGAGGAACTGCCCGACCCGAGCGGCGAACTGACGGTCTACTCGGGTCGCTCCGAACAGCGCGTCGGCGAACTGATCGACTACGTCGAGGCGAGGTACCGGGATCTCACCGTCGACGTCCGGTACGCCGATTCGGCCGACCTGGTCAACGCGATCCTGACCGAGGAGGAGACGCCGGCGGACGTCTACTACACGACCGAGTCGGGGACGCTCACCTACCTGAAAGAGGAGGGCTACACCGAGGCGATGCCCGAGGAGGTCCTCTCGCTCTGTCCGGCGGAGTTCCGCGACCCCGACGACCACTGGATGGGGCTTTCTCGGAGGTCGTGGGCGATCGCGTACAACACGGATCGGTTCGAGGAGGCGGACATCCCCGAGGAGATCACGGCGTTCCCGGAGACCGAGGAGGTGGCGAGCGAGATGGGCTGGGCGCCGTTCCGGGGCTCGACGCAGGCGTTCGTCACCGCGATGCGGGTGATCCACGGCGAGGACGAGACACGCGAGTGGATCGAGGGAATGCTCGACGCCGGGCTGCGAACGTACGAGGGCGGACGAAGCGACCTCGCGCGGGCGACCGGGACGGGCGAGATCAACGCCAGCCTCTACAACCACTACATCGTCCGGGGCAACCTCGACCTGCCGATCGACGTCACCTTCACGCGGAACGACGCGGGCGTGGTGCCGATCGTCCCCGGGGCGTGCGTGATGGACTCGAGCGACGATCCCGAAACCGCCGCGGACTTCGTCGCCCACTGGGCGTCGGCAGAGGCCCAGGAGTACTTCGCGACGACGACCTGGGAGTACCCGGTCAGCCCACACGTCGACCCCCTCGACGTGTTGCCCGATCGCGAGGAGCTCGACCCCCCGGAGATCGACCTGAACGACCTGGCGGACGTCGAAACCACCCTCGAACTGCTCCGCGAGTTGGATGTGCTCTGAGCGAGCCGTGCAGGGAGGCCCGTTCCGATGAGCGACGGAGCCGGCGGGGACGCGGCCCCCGAGCAGGAGGGACGAGCGGGTGAGCCACCGGTGGACGATCCCGCGTGTTCCGGTCCGGACGACGAGGGCGAGCGCCCGCCGATCGGCGCGACGCTGCTCGCCGGCGCGATCGCCGCGGCGGTCGTCGTCCCCGTGCTCTACATCGCGGTCGTCGCCGCGAGCGTCGACCCCGAGCGGGCGGCCGACCTGCTCGTCCGCGAGCGGACGCTCGGGATCCTGCTGAACACGCTCGCGCTCGTCGTCGGCGTGACCGTTCTCTCCGTCCTCCTCTCGGTGCCACTGGCCTGTCTCACCGAACTCACCGACCTGCCCTACAGGCGGTTCTGGGCGGTCGTCGTCTCCCTTCCCCTCGTGGTCCCGAGCTACATCGGGGCGTTCTCGTACATCTCCGTCTGGGGACCACAGGGCGAGGTCCAGTCGCTACTGGCCCCGCTCGGCGTCGAGTCGCTGCCCGAGATCTACGGGCTCGGGGGTGCGATCACCATCCTCACGCTCTACAACTACCCCTACGTCTACCTCACGACGCGGGCGGGCCTGCGGTCGTTCGACAAGACGTACCTCGACGCCGCCCGCTCGCTCGACGAACGGACCTGGCGGGCGTTCGCCCGGGCGGTCGTCCCGTTCGTCCGGCCGGCGATAACGGCGGGGGCGCTGCTCGTCGCGCTCTACGCGGTCGGCGACTTCGGGACGCCCTCGATGCTCGGCCTCGACGTCTTCACGAGAGTTATCTACGTCGAGTACAACGCGTTCGGCCAGGAGTACGCCTCGCTGCTCGCGATGCACCTCGTCGCCATCGCGCTGGTGATCCTGGCCATCGAGTCGGGGGTCCGTGGCGACGACACGCTCCACGGGAACGCCCGCGGCTCGACCCGCGAGTACGTCGTCTCGCTCGGTCGGTGGCGGTGGCCCGCGCTCTGCGGTCTCGTGGTGCTCGCGGCCGTGACGCTCGTCTTCCCGGTCGCGGTGTTGACGATGTGGCTCCTGCGGACGCCCGACGTCTACGCCCCCGCGCTCGCGTTCGACCCCTCGTACGCGGTCAACTCGGTGGTGGTATCCGCCGCCGCCGCGCTCGTCGCCGCGCTCGCGGCGATCCCCATCGCCTACCTCTCGGCACGGTACTCCTCGCGACTGGTCGCGCTCTTCGAGCGGGCGACGTATATCGGCTACGCCGTCCCGGGCGTCGTCGTCGGCTTGAGCCTCATCTACGTGAGTACGCGGTACTTCCAGGCCGCCTACCAGACGCTCCCGCTGATCGTCTTCGCCTACGTCGTGCTCTACCTGCCGCAGGCGGTCGGCTCCACCCGGACGGGCGTGCTCCACGTCAA
>SKXI01000299.1 GCA_007128515.1 Halococcaceae archaeon
GATCGCGGTGTTCGGTGGCGAGCGCCAGCCCCGACCGGGCGCGGGCACGACCTCGGCCGGGGGTGCCGGCGAGCCGGTAACAGACCCAGGCGAGCGCGAGCGAGGACAGCGGCGCACCGAGGGCGGTCCCTCCCTCCCTCCGGATCGAACGCGGCATGCGAACCGCCGTGGCCCGAGAGGTGATCGTAGGCCGCGAGCGTGTAGCGGTCCCCGGCGCGGTCCTACCGGTCGGCGGCGACCGCGTGGATCGCGGCGTCCCGGTGATCGCCGGTGGTGTGCGCGCGCATGCTCCCGGTTGAGGCGAGCGGACGGGAGGCGTCCGGAAGTCGGTACTAGTCGCGTCGCAGCGCCCGGAGGAGGTCCTGTCGCGTGACGATGCCGACGAGACGTCCGTCGTCCAGGACTGGAAGACGGTTGATGTCGCGTTCCTCGTCGGCCAGCAGCGAGACCAGCCGGTCGAACTCGGTGTCGGGGTCGACGGTCACGACGTCGGTCGTCATCGCCTCCCGGAGGGGTTTCCGGGCCCGCTTGGCCACGTCGATCCCGAAGTCCAGGTCGTCGAACGGGAGGTCGATCGCGTACGTGAGCGTCTCGCTGAACGGTGGGACGCCGATCGGGACCCAGACGACGCGGTCGTCGCTCCGGAAGAGCCGGAGGATGTCACCCCGGGTGACGATACCGACGAGCTCCCCCTCGTCCAGCACGGGCAGACCGTCGAAGTCGGCGCGGGCGAGGCGGCCGAGCACGTCGCCTACCTCCTCGTCCGGGCTGGCGGTGGCCACGTCCCTCGTCATCAGATCGCGGGCTCGGAGCGTCATGTGCTGGGGGAGGCGGCGACGACTGCTATGCGTTGCGGTCCTCGTGGTTACCGTGGGCTCCGCGAGTGGGCTACCCGTCCCTGAGCGAGGAGTTATCCCTCCCACCCCGTGAGCGGCGGTAGAGATGCACACGCGACGAGCGAGCCGTCGGACCGTCCTCAGGGCGCTCTGTGGACTGGCGGTCGGGAAGGGCACGACGGACGGGGGCCGCGAGGTGGCCACCGCCTCGGAGGACGACCCCTCCGGAGCGGATCCCGGTCGATCCGGCGCGACCGACGACGGACCGACCGTCGACGACACGGACGAGCGCAGCTGGCGAGAGCGCCCCGGGGTGAGCGTACCGACGCTCGTCGACGGCGTCGCGTTCGTCGGCACCGGGCGCCGGGAGGTGCTCTCGCTCGATCCGGCCGACGGCGAGGACCCCCGGTCGATCCGGGGCGTCGGGACCCAGGGGGTCGCGGCCGACGGTCGGACGGTCACCATCGGGAGCCTGTCGGAGTCGTTCCCCGACGGTTCGGACGGCGGCCGGGAGGCGATCGAGGAGCCGGGCTTCCGCGCTCTCCCGCTCGCGAACCGCCAGGGCCCCGCGACGAACACCTACGAGGACGGGGTGAGAGGGCCCACACTCCACGCGTTCGGGATCGAGACGGGCGTCGAGCGCCGGTCGATCGCGGGCGTGGACGTCGATGGGGTGACCGAGCCGAGCGATCCGAGTAGTGCGGACGACGCGGACGACGGCGGTGAATCGGACGACGACTCCGAGTCGCTCGACGTCGACTCGATCGCGGGTGCGGTCGAGGAGCAGCCGGGGTTCGGGATCCTCGCCCCGGTCGGTAGGCTCGCGGCCGCCGCTTACGCCCTCGCTACGCGCGGTGAGACGAGCGAACGCGACGAACCGTAGTGGCAGCTGACGCGACAGAGTTTAGCGAAAAGGGCCCCTAGCGATCGCGTGAAGTATCGATCGGTCGTCAGGGCGCTCGCGTCGCTGATCGCCGGGATCGCCGGGGTCCTCGGGTCGTACCTCGCGACCGGTGGTGGAACCGCGTTCGTCGGCGTTCCGGCGACCGAACTCCTCGTCGAGTACAGTCCCGCGGTCGTCGTGAACACGGTCATCGAGACGTTCGGATCGTTCGGTGAGACGCTGCTGGTCCTCTCGGCAGCCACGATGACGGCGGGCGCGTTCGCGGTCGTGGGGTACGCGAGCCTCGTCACGGGCGCACGGGCGGAACCCCCCTACGTCGGGGCTGCCCTCGGGAGTGTGCTGAGCGCGCTACTCGCGCTCGCGCTCGTCGGATCGCTCCTCTCCTCGTTCGGCGTCGCCGTCGGCGTCCTCCTCGTCCTGCTCGCCGTCCCCGAACGTCCCGGACCGGCGAGCGTCGACGGGACACGACGCCACGTGCTGCGGGTCGGTGCGGCCGTCGCCGGCGTCGGCGTGATCGGGACGCTGCTCGGGCGGCTGGGTGGCGGGCCCACGCCGCCGCCGTCGCTCGACCTCCCGACCGAGACGGAACTCGCCGTCGAGTCGCGACTGGACGAGGCACGAGAGCGCTCGTTCGACCTCCCGGACGCGCCGGGGCTCGTCAGCGAGATCGGCGAGTTCTACACCGTCGACATCAACAGCGCGACACCGACGTTCGATGCGGAGGACTGGACGTTCTTCGTCGAGGGCGCGGTCGAACGGACGGTGGCGATCGACTACGACGACCTGCTCGGGCGCGAGGCGGACGTGTTCGCCGCGACGCTCCGGTGTATCGGCGAGTCGGTCGACGGGAACCTCCTCGACAACGCGGTCTGGACCGGCGTACCCGTCTCCGACCTGCTCTCGGAGGCGGCCCCTCGGGGCGAGTACGCGACGATCCACGCCATGGACGGCTACGACGAGGTCGTCCCGATCGAGGGCTACCTCGAGCGGGGACTGCTCGTCTACGCGATGAACGGCGAGACGCTGCCGCGCGAGCACGGCTTCCCGGTCCGGCTGCTCATGCCCGGCACGTGGGGGAAGGTGAACGTGAAGTGGATCGACCGGATCGAGATCACCGAAGATGAAGAAGAGGGCTACTGGGGCTCGCGCGGCTGGAACGGCACCGCGCCGATGCGGACGGTCGCGAAGCTCTGGAGCGCCGAGCAAGAGGGCACGGAGATGCACGTCGGCGGGCACGCCTACGCCGGCGACCGCGGGATCAGCGAGGTCGAGGTCTCGATCGACGGTGGCGAGAGCTGGGAGGAGGCGGCGCTGAGCGAGGCGCTCTCGGACGGCGCGACGTGGCGACAGTGGCGCTACGCGTTCGAGGCGGATCCGGGCGAGTACGAGGTAGTCGTCCGTGCGGTGGACGGCGAGGGGAGCGTTCAGGAGGGCGAGGAGGGGAGTGCGCGACCGGACGGTGCGACCGGCTGGATGTCACGGACCGTCACCGTCGAGTGAGCGGTCGCTCGTCGCGTCGGTCGCCGACCCGGAACCCGGTCACTGGCCGGTCATCACGTCCGTGCTGCCACACTCCGGACAGCGCGTCATCGTGCCGAACTTCGGGACTTCGACCGTACTCCATCCCTCCCCTGGCGACGCGCTGAACCCACAGTTCCGGCA
>SKXI01000159.1 GCA_007128515.1 Halococcaceae archaeon
GCGTTCTACGCGATGCCCCGAGTCCCCGAGGGCTGGGTCGACGAGGTGCTCTCGCGCGGGGTGATCGTCGTCCCCGGCGAGGCGTTCGGCGCGAACGGCGCGGGCCACGCCCGTCTCTCCTACGCCACGGGCACCGAGGAGCTGAAGGAGGCGCTCTCGATCATCGCCGAGGCGACGCGCGCGGTGACGTGACCTGGCGGGTCCGTCCCACCCCGCTGTCTCAGGCCGGACCGTCCCGAAACCGGCGTATCCGAACCTCGGTGACGCCCTCGTACTCCTCGACCGGCCCGGCGAGCAGCGTCGCGTCCAGGTCATCGGCCGTCGCCAGCGCGTACGAGCCCCCGAGCGTGGGGTCGTACTCGAGGCCGTACTCTGCGGCGGTTCGCCACGTACTCTCGGTTCCGACGGATCGGACGCCGACATCGGACAGCCACTGGACGTACCGATCGGCGTCGCTCCGACCGGAGCTCCGTGCGAGCACGACCCGGATCTCCGTGAGGTTCACCCGGTTCAGAAACCCCTCGATCTCGCCCTCGCCGACGGCGTCCAGGTACGTGTCGACGGTCTCCGCGCCCCGTTCGCTCGTGGCGTGTGCGACGATCGGCTCGGTGTCGAACACGACGCGGTCGCCGAGGGAGGAGGCCATAGAGCCGGGTGTCGAGGTCGGCGGCGACTCCACGCCGGGATCGGACGACGCCATCAGCCGTCACCGTCCCGGTCGGATTCCGCCCGACCGACGAGCCCGGTCCGGTCCGCTCGATCGCGAGTCCGGCGTTCCCGCGGGATCTCGCGACCGGGTCGGTCGTCCGCCCCCTCCGCGGAGCCTTCCAGCCGCTCGCGTATCCCCGTCGCCGACGGGATCCCCTCCACCACGACGTGCTCCTCGACCGTTTCGTGGAACGCGACCTGTCCGGGCGGCTCGGTGCCGGGGCGCTCTCTGAACCGCTCCGGGATCGCCGCCCACTCGTGTCTCGAGAGCGAGACGACCGTCCGACGCTCGGGGTCGTCCCCATCGGTCTCAGAGCTACTCATACCTCCCAGACGGATACGATTCGGAATAACTCTCCCGATCACCGTCCCCCGAGAGCGAACGCCGGCGATCGCGGTTCCCCAACCTATAGGCGTCGCGCGTGCGGAGGGGTTTCATGACCCACGACTGCTCGTTCCTCTCCGATCTCGACCTCACTGGCGAGGTCTCCTTCGCGGTAACCCGCCGCGAGGAGCGCGCCGCGGACTGGGGTGCCGAGAAGCGCGGCGGCGCGCGCACCCCGGACGCGGTCGTCTGGCCCGAGCGTACCGACGACGTCTCCGTTGTGCTCGCCGCCGCGACCGACCACGGGGTTCCAGTGACGCCCTACGCCGCGGGCACCGGACTGGAGGGAAACGCCGTCCCCGCCCACGGCGGGATCAGCCTCGACCTGACCCGGATGAACGCGATCCCCGACTACCGACCGGAGGACCTCCAGGTCGACGTCCAGCCGGGTGTCTTCGGCTCGGCAGTGGACGAACACGTCGCCCGCGACGGGCTCTTCTTCCCGCCGCTTCCCTCCTCGGGCGAGATATCGACGATCGGTGGGATGATCGCGACCGACGCGAGCGGCATGCAGACGGTGAAGTACGGCGAGGTGCGCGACTGGACGCTCCGGGTCGAGGCGGTGCTCGCCGATGGGAGCGTCATTTCAGGTGGCTCGCGGGCGAAGAAGACCTCGAGCGGGTACAACCTGAAGGACCTGCTCGTGGGCAGTGAAGGCACCCTCGGCGTGATCACCGAGGCGACCCTGCGACTCGCCGGCCGACCGGAGCAGATCCGAGGCGGGCGGGCGGTCTTCGGCTCGCTCGAATGCGCCACGGAGGCGATCACCGACGCGATCCAGTCGGGCGTCGACGTGGCGAAGATCGAACTGCTGGATTCACTCACCGCCCGGATGGCCAACGCCCACCTCGACGTCGACCTCCCGGAGCGGCCGCTGGTCTTCCTCGAGTTCCACGCGAACCACGGAATAGAGCGCGAGATAGAGTTCTGCAGAGCTGTCTTCGAGTCCCACGACGTCGAGCGCTTCGAGATCGCCGAGAGCGAGGCGGAGATGGACGACCTCTGGCGCGCCAGGAAGGAACTCGCCTACGCCGAGTCGAACTACAGGGAGGACCTCGAACCGATCCACCCCGGCGACATCACCGTCCCGATCAGCAGCTACCCGGAGATCGTCCGGTACGCGTCGGAGCTTGGCGGGGAACACGACCTCCTGGTGCCGTGTTTCGGCCACGCCGGCGACGGCAACCTCCACTACACGGTGCTCGTCGACTTCGACGACCCGGAACACCTCGCTCGCTGCGAGGAGGTCTACGAGCGGGTCGTCCGGCGGGCGATCGAACTGGGCGGAACGGCGACCGGCGAACACGGTATCGGCCAGGGGAAACAGAAGTACCTCGAACCCGAACACGGCGCGGCGACCGTCGAGACGATGCGCGCGATCAAGCGGGCGCTCGACCCGTCGGACACGCTGAACCCCGGGAAGCTCTTTCCCGAAACCGAGGGTGGTGGACGGTTTCGGCAGTAAGTGGTCCGCAGCGGTCGGGCCTCCCGACCGCGCCTCGCCAGAGGAGCGGAAACCGGTAGGCCAGGGATGGGGGTGCAGAAGCACCTGACACGACCGACCCCCTGGGCCTGGCCTACGTACGGACCGTTGGACTCGGTCGACCTATACCTACGCCCTGATAGCTGTCTCACCCCGTGGGACACCGGTGGAGGCGGCGATGACACACGTCGGGCGACCGGCGCTCTCACCTCCCCGACCGCGCCCCTTTCGTGACGGACGCGTTCTCGACGAACGGAACGGCAGACCAGCCGGTCCACGGCCCGCCCCGACGCGCGCTCGCCGCCGCCACGATCGGCTTCTTCGTCGGCTTCGAGTCTTCAAAACTCGATCGGCGACACTCTGCTGGCCCCGCTTGAGGGGGATCGGTAGACGAGGAAATCGCCGACGCCTTCGAGGTCGACGCCGCTCAGTTCGCGGTCCCGGTCGGGTCCGCGTCGGCCGGCGCGTACTTCCTGGCGTATCCCCCGGCGAACGGGAGTTCGTACTCCTCGCCGGAGTACGCCTTGTACATCAGGAAGACCCAGAGGACGACTCCGAACGGTGTGAGGAGGAAGATCCCGAGCCCGAGCACGAGCGCGATCAGCCACCCCACGATCGGGATGAAGGCGAAGAACGTGGTCGCGAACGTGACGAGGACGCCGAGGACGAACAGCCCGCCGAAGACGACGGTGCTCTGGGCGGCGTGGAACCGGACGAACTCGTCGTCCTCCTCCAGGAGGTAGAACAGGACCCCGGTCACGGGACCGAGCAGGTAGCTCAGCGCCCCGGCGACGTTCTCGTCCAGTCCCGTCCCC
>SKXI01000217.1 GCA_007128515.1 Halococcaceae archaeon
CCGTGGGGCACCCCCCAGGCGACGTCACACCGGAAGCCGTCGACGAGCGGCGCCCACTCGTCGATGGCTCGCAGGAGGTGCTCTCGCACCGACAGCGAGTCGAAGTTCAGGTTCGGGATCGACTCCCAGTCGAAGTAGCGTTCGGCCTCGCCGCCCTCCCAGACGTACCAGTCCCGATACCGGGGGTGGCCGGCGGCGCTCAACTGGTAGAACGGGTGGTCGCGCGAGGTGTGGTTGATAACGAGGTCGAAGACGACGCGGATACCGCGGCCGTGGGCCGCATCGACCAGCGACTCGAACTCCGCACGTGAGCCGAGGTCCGCCGCGGTCGCGAAGAGGTCGGTGACGTGGTAGCCGTGGCGGGTGGGGCCCGCGAGCACCGGCGTCAGCCAGAGGCAATCCACGCCGAGCCACTCCAGGTACGGGAGTCGCCGTTCGACCTCCGAGAAGGTCGTCTCCTGGCGCTCGCCCGCGAACGACCGGACGAACAGCTCGTAGATCACGGCCTCCGAGAGCCACTCGGGGACCGAGTTCGGCCGTTCGACCGTGATCGAGTCCCCCTCACCACGGATGTCGACGCAGTCCGCGACGCCGTAGCGGTCGGCGACCGGCACCGCGTGGATCCGTGCCCGCCCGTCGATCGCCTCCCGGGGGATCCGGGCGACGTGACCGTCCACCTCGATCTCCTCCTCCGGGAGCGGATCCCTGTCGTCCCCGTAGAACTCGACGCCGACCTCGGTCCCGGAACTCGGCGGACCCGCCGCGTCGGCGACGACCGCCACTCCCTCGTCCTCTACGCGGGCGTCGAGCGTGAGCCGGGGAGGGCCCGGACCGGGGACGGTCGTCGTTCCCCTCACCTGTCGCGAGAGGTCGTCGTCCGGCGCGAAGCCGTAGGTGTACTCGCCCGGAGGCAGCCGTGTCTCGAGGACGTACTCCCCCTCTTCGATCTCGGGCCGGTCGCGGCCGATGAGGTGGTCGTTGAACGCTCCCGTGACCGAGACGCACTCCGTCCCCTCGGGGAACTCGGAGACCGGTGCGGAGAACCGGACCGATCGTCGCTCGTCGGGGAACGCCCTGATCGTGAGCCGATGGGTTCCGTCGGGCGCGTCGAGTTCCGCGACGTAGGTACCCGGAACGTCGGGTGCGAGGTGGACGACCGGCGCGTCGTCGAGGCTCACCTCGCTCCCCCGTGGGCTCTCGACGAGGTCCCACTCGTAGCGCCCGTTCGGGTCGGGCGCGCGGGGGGCGAGTTCGACGCGCTCGCCGACCGACGTGAAGCGCGGTGGGCCGGGGTGATGCATGGTCGGGGTTCAGTCCCCCGACGTATCGCTTTTACCCATTCGTGAATGAATCGTTCATCAGCTATTTGGTCGCTCGGGGCGAGCGGCGAGGTAATGACGACACGCGGCGCGCTGAACGCCTTCAAGCGGGATCGAGAGCGGGGGCTGCGGTTTCCGGGCGAGCGCCCAACGGCGGAGGGGCTCCACTCGGGAGGGGGCGAACGACTGGTCTTCGTCGCCCGGGACGGCTCGCTCCGGGACGACACGTACGCGCTCGTAAAGCGGGGCGGGATCGACCGTTCGCGGTTCGGGGTTCGCTTCGGGAGCGAGATCGAGTGGTTCGACGGGATGGAGACCGTCCGCCAGGAGTACTTCGACGACACCCGGCTCGTGATCACCGAACACGACGGCGAACGCTGTCGAGTCCGCCAGTGCGACCTGACCGTCGGTTCGGCACACGTCACTCACGTCGAGGTCCGGGGCGAGTTCTCCACCACTCCCTCGTTCTGTGGCTTCGTCGGGTTCGCGCCCGAGGGCCAGGACGGGCGGGTCGGCAACCTCGAACACGACGGGGTGTTGGAGGTCTTTCACGACCGCGAACACGACTACCTCACCGCCTCGACCGGCCTCTCCCGGGTGCTCACCCAGGAGCCCGACCGGTTCGAGGAGACGGTCGGCGAGGACGTCATCGAGTTTCCGAGGGAGACCGGTACGGAGACGCGTGAGGACGACCGGCTGACCGGCCTCGCGTACGTCGAGGCGCCGCTCGATACGGAGGGCGAGGGGATCGCACACACGACGCTCGTCTCGCTGCTCGCGGACCACGACGAGACGGACCGACCGGACGCGCTCGCGGAGGTCCGATCCTACGCCGACCACTACCCGACCGACAGGCGGATGCGGACGACCGCCGAGCGGCGGACGCCGGTTCCGGGGGTCCGAGGCGAGGGGACGGCGCCGGTCGTCGACGACCTCCGGACGCTCTCGCTGCTCGCGGGGCCGCTCGGGGGTCGGATTCGGGGACCGGACATCGACCCGTACTACCGCTTCTCGGGGGGCTACGGCTACGTCTGGTTCCGCGACGACGCGGTCGCCGCGACGAGCGCGCTCGACGCCGCGCGGTCGTTCGACCTCGACCTCTCGACCTGGCACGAGGCGAGTGCGGCCTTTTACTGCGAGACCCAGTGTGCCGACGGCACCTGGCCCCAGCGGGTCTGGGCACACAGCGGCCGGCTCGCCCCCGGGTGGGCCCACGGCCAGCTGGAGGAGGCCGGACGGTTCGAACAGCAGTCGGACGCGACGGCGAGCGTCGTCGCCGTCCTCTCGCGCGTCCTCCGCGAGGCGAACCCGGAAGGGGAGCGCCGGATCGCGGCAGCCGTCGAGTCCGGGGTGGGGGCGCTCGACGACTCGCTCGCCGGGGACGGCCTGCCCGAGCCCTGCCAGAACGCCTGGGAGGACGCCAACGGCCGCTTCGCGCACACGGCGGGGACGTTCCTCTCCGCGTACACCGCGGTCGCCAGGACACCGCTCTCGGAGGAACTCACCGAACACGCGGCCGAGCAGGCGACCCGGGTCTACGACGCCATCGACGACCTCTGGTGCGAGGAACGCGGCGTCTACGCCCTCCGTCTGCACGACGGCGAGCGCGACGACCGCCTCGACGCGAGCACGCTCGCGCTCGTCTCCGCCCACCTCGCCTACGACGCGCTCTCGGGCGTCGAGGACGAACGGGTCCTCAGGCTCGAGAGCCACGTCGGGACCACCCTCGACGGGCTGTTCCGTGAACCGACGGAACGCGCGGTTGCCGGGCTGATCAGGTACGAGGGCGACGAGTGGCGACGGGCAGAACAGGAGGCTCCGAAGGTCTCGACGCTCGCGACGGCGTGGGCCGCGGAGGCCGCCGCGGGGCTGTCGATGCTCGCCGATTCCGAGGAGTTCGCCGACCGTGCGCGCGACCTGCTCGCGCTGCTCGACCGGGAGGGCCCGCTCTCGGGGGTCGGCGGGGCGCTCCCCGAGCAGTTCTTCGACGACGGCTCGCCCGACAGCACGACGCCGTCGCTGCCCTCGCACGGCTACCGGCTCTCCGCGCTCGCCAG
>SKXI01000312.1 GCA_007128515.1 Halococcaceae archaeon
AGGACGACCGTGCAGTAGCCGAGCAGCGGGACGAGCGCGAGGACCGGCAGCGCGATGGAGTGGACGAGGACGCAGAGCCACGCCGCGAGCAGCGCCTTCTCGGCGTGCTCGCCGCGAGTGGGGTAGCGAAGCGCCTCGAACATACCGTCGGTTTCTCGTTCCCGGGGTTAGCGCTTGCGTGATCGGCACGAGCACTCCCGATCGAATCGTCGGTCCAGACGTGGCCGAAACGGGTTCCCTCGGCGGAGGGGTTCGAGGCTCGAAGGGGTAGCGACACCCCGACGAATCTCGACGAGGGCCTCCACAGCGTCCCGTTCGGGTGCTCCCACCACGACGGGCGGAACGGCACCATTTATGTCCGAGAACCCGTAGCGTTACTCGAGGCACAACGACCAACAATGACCACGAGACGCCCACTCACGCGGCGACGGTACCTGCTCACCGTCGGGGCTGCCAGCGCGGTCGGCCTCGCCGGCTGTGCCGAGGACGAGGACCCCGAGGATATCGCCGACGACGACGCCGAGGTAGACGACGCCGACGATACCGACGAACCGGACGACACCGCCGACGATACCGACGACGACCCGGACGTCGAGGAGGAACTCGAGATCGTCCACTGGTGGACGGCCGGCGGGGAAGAGGACGCGCTCGACGCGCTCCTGGAGGGTTACCAGGAGGAACACCCCGAGTTCGGCATCGAGAACAACCCGGCACCGGGTGGCGCGGGCGCGGCGATCGACGCGGAGATCCAGACCCGGGTCATCGACGAGGACCCGCCGAGTACGTTCCAGATCTGGCCCGGCGAGGCGCTCAGGCCGTATCTCGACGCGGACGCGCTCGAACCGGTCGGCGACCTCTACGACGACGAGGACGCCTACGTCGAGGGCGTCGTCGACGCCGCGGCGCCGGACGGCGACCTGGTCTCGGTCCCGATCAACATCCACCGGCTCAACCAGGTGTTCTACAACGTCGAGGTCGTCGAGGACGCGGGTCTCGACGTCGAGGGCGCGGAGAGCCCCGAGGACCTCCTCGACCTGTTCGAGGCCGCCGACGAGGCCGGCTACGTCGGCCTCGCACAGCAGACCCAGGAGCCCTGGGGCGTCCTCCAGCAGTGGGAGGTCACCTTCACCGGCCAGCACGGGGTGGACGAGTTCCAGCGCTTCCTCGACGGCGAGGCCGCGGAGCTCGAATCCGAGATCGAGGAGTCGCTCTCGCTCGTCGAGGAGACCAGCGAGTACTTCAACGAGGACGCCGGTTCGGTCGCCTGGGACGAGGCGAACGCGCGCGTCATCACCGGCGACGCGGCCTTTCACCACAACGGCGACTGGGCGGCCGGCCAGTACCAGGCCGCCGCCGAGGACGAGGACTTCGAGTACGGCGAGGGCTGGGACTACTTCCCGATGCCGGGTACCGAGGGCGTCTACACGCTCGTGATGGACTCGTTCGTCATGCCGGCGAACAACCCGACGCCCGACGCGACCGAGGCGTTCCTCGCCTACTGCTCGACCGTCGACGCCCAGGAGCGGTTCAACCCACCCAAGGGCTCGATCCCGCCGCGGACCGACGTCCCGACCGACGAGTTCCCGCCGTTCCTCCAGGACCAGATGGCCGACTTCGAAGACTCGGACGAACAGGTCACCTCCATCTCCCACGGCAGCGGTCTGAACCCGGCCCAGGCCAGCGAGGTCGAGGAGGCCTTCGCGGTGTTCACCGACAACTGGGACCCCGAGGAGACGACTCAGGAGCTCATCGACATCTTCTAACCGGGGACGGAGAAACCCATACCATGCGAATCGATCTCGACCGACTGCTCGCCAGTGTACGCCGTCGTGGGTCCGACCTCATGACCGACGGGGGCACGGCGAGTGTCGCGGGCGGCCGGCTCTCCCGGCTGCGATACGGTCAGTTCGTCCAGTCGCTGCCGTTCTGGCTGCCGCCGGCGCTGCTGGTTGGACTGTTCGTCTACGGCGCGGTGAGCTGGAACCTCCTCATCTCGCTGACCGACTGGAGCGGGCTCGCACAGCCGGAGTACACGGAGCTGAACCTCGAGATGTACGCCCAGATGCCGGGCGACGCCTCGTTCGTCGCGGCGTTCCGGAACACGGTCGTGCTCCTGGTGGTGTTCACCGTCGTCTCCCTGGTGATCGGGCTGGTCCTCGCGATCCTGGTCGACCAGAACATCCGCTTCGAGAACACGTTTCGGACGATCTACCTGCTGCCGATGGCGCTCTCGTTCGTCGTCACCGCGGTGTTCTGGTCGTGGATGTACAACCCGACGACCGGCGTGATCAACACCGCTCTCAGGGCGGTCGGCCTCGACGTCCTCGCGCTGAACTGGATCGGCGATCCGCGGACGAGACTCGGTGCGATCATCTTCGCGCTCACCTGGCAGTTCAGCGGCTACGCGATGGTCGTCTACCTCGCGGGGCTGCGTGCCATCCCCACCGAACACTACGAGGCGGCGACGGTCGACGGCGCGAGCGCGTTCCGGATGTACCGTCGGGTGATCGTCCCCCAGTTGAGCGCGGCGACCACCAGCGCGGCGGTCGTGCTGATGGTGTTCGCGCTGAAGGCGTTCGACTTCATCTTCGTCATGTTCGGGGACAACCCGGGACGGTCGGCCGACATCCTCGCGGTGATGATGTTTCGCGTGGCCTTCTCGCGTTCGCAGTGGGCCTACGGCGCCGCGGTCGCGACGATCCTCTTCCTGATGGCGCTCGCTGTCGTCGCGCCCTACCTCTACATGCAGTACAAACGGGGTGACCTATGACGACGGCCGAGCGGACCGAGAGCCGCCTCGGGACCGGGCGCGCGTTCGGGGACGTCGACCTCCAGCGGGTCGGGCTCTATGCCGTTCTCCTCGCGCTGATCGCGTTCTACCTCTCGCCGCTGTGGAGCGGGTTCATGACGGCGTTCAAGACCCAGGCCGGTTTCGTCCAGACCGCGCCGCTGGCCCCGCCGACGCCGGCGTGGTTCACGGTCGAGCCCTGGCAGCTCGCCTTCGCCACGCTCCAGGGCGGGCTGGTCAACAGCGTCCTGTTCGTCGTCCCGGCGACGCTGCTGTCGGCGACGCTCGGCAGCCTGGCTGCCTACGGGCTGACGAAGCTCTCCTGGCGCGGCCAGATCGGGGTCCTCGTCCTCTTTCTCGCCGGGGTCTTCCTCCCGTATCAGTCGGTGCTCGTCCCGCTCAGACAGTTCTGGTCCGCGGTCGGGCTGGCCTCGCTGCTCTCCTTTGCGCCGTTTCTCGCCGACCGAGCGGACCTGATCGAACTGGCGATCACCCACACCGCCTACGGCATCCCGATCTGTACGATCCTCTTCCGGTCGTACTACAAGACGATGGACGACGAGATGATCGAGGCCGCACGGCTCGACG